>NZ_JCBCCK010000384.1:0-1744 GCF_059864935.1 Planktosalinus sp. | reverse complement strand
CGATTTTTGGATTGGTCCGGGACAATTTACAACCTACAAAGAGCTTGAAGATGCCAATAAGGCTTACACCCAATTTGATGCATTCAGGAATAAAAACGTTTATAGTTTTTCGAGCTTGAAAGGGGAAACGGGTGGTGTTGTATATTACGAACTTGCCCCCAACCGTCCCGATTTGGTTTTAAAGGATTTAGTAAAGATATTGCACCCTGAGTTGTTACCTGATTATGAACTTTACTTTTTTAGGGCACTAAATTAATCTCCCGCTGATTACGCAGATGTGCGCAGAAAATGATCTGCGAAAATCAGCGAGATCTGCGGGCTAAAAAAACTTACTTGGAAAAAACCGCCACATACAACAAACACTTTTTCGCTTTAAGCGGGCTGCTTATTGTTGTGTTTTTTGCAAATATTAGTTTGGGGTCTGTTTCCATTCCTTTGAAAGAAGTAGCTAAGGCACTCTTTTATCTGGATACCGAAAAGGCCTCCTGGACTTTTATTATTCAAGACTACCGACTCCCAAAAGCACTTACCGCAATCATGGTGGGCGCCGGACTTTCCATCAGCGGGCTTTTAATGCAAACCCTTTTCCGGAACCCCTTGGCAGGGCCTTTTGTTTTGGGCGTTAGCAGTGGTGCCAGTCTGGGTGTGGCTTTGTTGATTATGGGAGCTTCAGGGATAGGTGGCGCTCTTGGAGTATTATTGATTAGCAAATGGTCGCTGGTCATCGCCGCCGGTTTGGGCAGTTTACTGGTGATGCTGGCGGTATTGGCGGTTACTGTGCGCGTAAAAGACACCATGGCGATTCTCATCATTGGGTTGATGTTTGGGAGCGTGACTGCTGCCGTAGTGGGTGTTCTCGCCTATTTCAGTCCGGCAGAGCAACTGCAACAGTATATTTTCTGGTCGTTTGGAAGCCTTGGTAACAACTCCTGGGAAGGCATGGTCGTGCTTGCTGTTTGTTTCTTTTTGGGATTGCTGTTATCGGTTTTGACCATCAAACCTTTAAATGCATTGCTTTTAGGAGAAAATTATGCAAAAAGCCAGGGACTCAACATCGGGAAAAGTCGTTTGTTTATTTTGATTGCCACCTGTATTTTGGCCGGTGCCATCACAGCCTTTGCGGGACCTATTGCTTTTATCGGTCTGGCAGTGCCGCATATCACCAGACAGTTTTTTACAACAGCCAATCATAAAGTATTGATTCCTGCGGTGCTTTTATGCGGGGCCATCATTATGCTTATTTGCGACAGCATTGCACAAGTGCCGTTTACAGATTATACTTTGCCCATTAATGCGATAACTTCGTTAGTGGGCGCACCGGTGGTGATTTGGTTATTGGTTCGAAAACGGAAGCTGCTTTTTTAGTGTTCAGTAGCAGTGGCCAGTGGTCAGTAAAAAAACACTTTGTGTAACTTTGCGGCACCTTTGCGTAACTTTGCGGTATAATTAAGCTATACCGCAGAGAGCCACAAAGAAGCGCGAAGTGGCACAGAGTAAAAATCTTTGTGTAACTTTGCGGTACCTCTGCGCAACTTTGTGGTACTAATTTGTTAATGTCAAATCAACCTATATACACCCTTCAAACCCAAGACCTCTCCATAGGCTATTTCCACAAAACCGGAAACCATGTCGTGGCAAAGGACCTCAACTTTTCACTGCAAAAAAGGGTGCTCGTTGGCTTAGTGGGCAGTAACGGTATCGGCAAGTCCACTTTATTGCGCACCCTTTGTAAAGTTCAAGAACC
>NZ_JCBCCK010000377.1:0-10268 GCF_059864935.1 Planktosalinus sp. | reverse complement strand
GTGTATTTAGGGTCAGGTACGGCCTCATAAGTTTGTTTTAAATACACAAAATCAAACCGTTACATTCATTTGTAGCGGTTTTTTTATGGTAAAAATGTGGGGATAATATGGGGATATATAAAAAATAAAAACCATATCTATCTGTAAAACAGTTCGATACGGTTTAAAAAAGTGGAGAAGATGGGACTCGAACCCACGACCTCTTGGCTGCCAGCCAAGCGCTCTAGCCAACTGAGCTACATCCCCTGATTGAGGGGTCAAAAATAATTAAAAAAACCCATTCTTTAAGCTTCTCATAAAAGTTTATCAAAGTTTTTATTTCTGAAAATTTTGAGAACTGATTATTAAGTCAAAAATATATGAAGGGATAAAAAAATCTAAGCTTTTGCCTTTTCTTTGATTTCCATATCAATGAGATAGGCCATATTTTTAATGATCTTATCGTGTTTGGTCACAAATGGATTGTTTTGATCCCAGACATATCCCGCCAGTACTGCACAGATTTTGCTTTTAACATCCGGGTTTTCAGGTTGATGAAAAAACAGATTTTGAAGATTGCCGGTGTACCATTCCTTTACATAGGTAGTAAAAACAGCGACTCCTTTTCTCATATAGTCTTCAAATTGGGTTTGCCAATCTACTTTTTCACCATTCAGTTGTTTTACGGCAAGTTTTGCGGCAAGTATCCCTGATTCTGTTGCAAAAGCAACCCCCGATGAAAAAACCGGGTCTAAAAACTCTGAGCTGTTTCCCGTAAGGGCAAATCCTTCACCATACATTTTTTTTACTGAACGCGAATAGTTGACCAGTTTGACTGGTGGGAACAAAAACGGAAGCCCGCCAAAGCGTTTTTTGTAATAATCAGATTGATTAATGGCATTTTGCAGGGCCTCTGCTGTATCATCATTTTCTGAAAGGCCGTTAATAAAATCAGTGGGAGCAACAACACCAACACTTGTCTTTCCGTTTGAAAACGGAATGACCCACAACCAGACTTCGGTTTCTAAAATATCAAATGAAATAAGGGTTCCTTCAGTTCCTTCTGGACGGTTTACATCTACAACATGCGAAAAAATGGAAGAGTGGGGATCCAGTCCTGAAGGTGTGTCCAGATCGAGCAACCTGGGCAAAACCCTTCCAAAACCACTGGAATCAATGATAAATTTTGCGTGAATTGTTTTAATGTTACCGTCTTTATCTTTTATTGTAGTTGAAGAATTTGCCCCTTGAAAATCAACGGCAATTACTTCGCTGTTAAACTCGAGGTCAATGCCTTTTTTGAGTACTTCTTGCGCTAATGTATGGTCAAAATCGGCTCGGGGCACTTGCCAGGTCCAGTCCCAGCCACCGGAAAATTTTTTGCTGAAATCAAAATGACACACTTGATTACCTCTTATAAAACGGGCACCAAATTTTTTTTCAAAACCCATTTTATCAAGTGCCGGCAACAGCCCGGCCTCATCAAAATGATCCATCACTCTCGGAATCAAGCTTTCACCCACCACGAGTCGTGGAAAAGTGGTTTTTTCAACAACTTTTACTTTTATGTTTTGTTGATGTAGGTATGAAGCAGACACACAACCGGAAGGGCCTGCACCAATAACCAACACATCAACATATTCATTTAACATAACTTTATAATATCTTCTTAATTGTCTTACCTTTGCAGTGTAAAATTATAAAATATTAATTTGATAATCCCATCAAATTAGAGAGTTTATTAAAAAGGAATTTTTTAATGGTCAAAATTTACCAATTTTTAAAACTGGAAGATTTTAACGCAGTGGTATTTCACAATAAAGATGTGGAATTGAGTGATGAAATTGTTTCAGGAGTTGAAGAAAGCTTTAGTTTTTTAAAGGCTTTTTCAGAAAATAAAATTATTTATGGAGTAAATACGGGCTTTGGCCCAATGGCTCAATATCGCATCAGGGACCAAGACCGTACTCAATTGCAGTACAACCTGATTAGAAGCCATGCTTCCGGAATTGGAAACCCTTTATCACCGCTATTCGTAAAATCTTCAATACTTGCGAGGTTGCACACCTTGTCATTGGGTTGCTCGGGGGTACATCCATCGGTAATTCAACTGATGAAAGAACTTATTAATCGCGACATTACCCCGCTAATTTTTGAACATGGAGGGGTTGGTGCCAGCGGTGATTTGGTTCAGTTGGCACATTTGGCCTTAGTATTGATTGGTGAAGGTGAAGTTTTTTATAAAGGTGAGCGCAAATCGACTAAAGTGGTTTTTGAACTGGAAAACCTTAAACCCATTCAGGTAGAAATTCGCGAAGGCCTGGCACTAATGAATGGTACTTCGGTGATGACCGGTATCGGAATAGTTAATGCCTTTAGGTCTCGACAACTTTTAGACTGGATGCTAAAAGCCTCTTGTGCAATTAATGAAATTGTAAATGCCTATGATGACCACCTTTCGGAAGGATTAAACGCTGTAAAAAAACACGATGGTCAGCAGGAAATTGCCTCAAAAATGAGAGAATATCTTTCAGACAGTAGCAGAATCAAAAAAAGGGAGGATCATTTATACAATGGCAAAAATATTGAGGAAGTTTTTAAAGAAAAAGTACAGGAATATTATTCCCTACGCTGTGTTCCTCAAATTTTAGGGCCTGTTTTAGACACCTTGAACAATACAGAGCTTGTACTCGAAAATGAAATAAACTCTGCAAACGACAACCCAATTGTTGATGTCAAGAACAAACAGGTTTATCATGGGGGCAATTTTCATGGCGACTATGTGGCACTTGAAATGGACAAACTAAAAATCGTTATTACTAAACTTTCGATGCTTGCAGAACGACAGTTGAACTATTTAATGAACAGCAAGCTGAATGAAATATTACCTCCATTTGTAAACTTAGGGGTTTTAGGTTTTAACTTTGGAATGCAGGGGGTTCAGTTTACGGCAACATCCACCACGGCAGAAAACCAAACCTTGTCAAACCCAATGTATATTCACAGTATACCAAACAACAATGACAATCAGGACGTAGTGAGTATGGGAACAAATGCCGCAATAATGACTTCAAAAGTAATAGAAAACGCTTTTGAGGTTTTAAGCATTGAATTAATTACTATTATTCAGGCAATTGATGTATTGGGAGGTGTTGACGGATTTTCTTCAGTCACAAAGGAAATGTATAACGAAATAAGGGGAATAGTACCTGTTTTTAAAAATGATATGGCTTTGTATCCCTATTTAGAACAGGTAAAAAAGCACTTAATGAAACATTAGAAATGAAGTTTAACCAATAAACATTTTAGTCATGAAAAAACTACTATTAATGGTTTTCCTCGTAAGCTTGTTTGCAGATGCACAAGAGCTTGCATTGGTAAGAGAGAAAAAGCAATTTGGATTTATAAGTAAATCCGGTGAGATGGTAATTGAACCTCAATTTAGAAATGCCCGAGGGTTTAGCGATGGACTGGCTGCTGTTGAAAAAGATAAAAAATGGGGGTTTATAAACACTAAAGGCGATTGGGTGATTGAACCAACATTTAACAAGGCAAAAGATTTTAGTGACGGGATTGCTGTAGTGCTGGTTGATAAAGACTGGGTTTATATAAATAAAAGTGGAGTTACACCATTTACACCTGACACTGATAAAATTTATGACTTCTCAAACGGAATGGCATTCATTAGAAATGACAAAAAAATTGGGATTATAAACAACAAAGGAAATATCATTCTGTCGCCTACTTATGATGTCATCAGGGATTTTAAGGGCAATTATGCCAGGGTAAGGAACGATGGAAAATGGGGAATAATAGATAAGTCCGGAAAAATTGTCATTCCTGTTGAATATGATGATTTGGGAAATCTTCACAAAAATGTCGCTTTTGCTAAAAAAGGAGACGACTTTGGACTGGTAATAAACAATAAATTTCAGGTTGTTGAAGGAGCTACAAGAATATGGGATTTTCATACTCAAGACCTGACTTATGCCCAGAAAGACGGAAAAATAGGCTACATAAACTTAAAAGGAGAGTGGGCAATAGAGCCAAAATTTGACAGGGGCCGTGCTTTTGTGAAAAATATTGCACCGGTATTTAGTGACGGAAACTGGGGTTATATTGACACTTCTGGAAACTTTGTAGTGGAGCCTCAATATAGTGATGCAGAAATTTTTAGCGAAGATGGCCTTGCTCCGGTTAAAATCGGTAAAGAATGGGGCTTTATCAACACAAAAGGTGAGCTTGTTATAAAAGCAGAATATCAAATCACGACAGCAAGTTTCGGGGGGTTGTTTGGCTCAGATGAAAAAGGGTTCAGAAACGGGGTGGCTCGGGTTAGACATAAAAAAGACTGGGGGTTTTTAAACCCGGATGGCAGTGTTTTAGGCAACAAATGGTTTGAAGGAGTTGAATTGTTTCAAAAATAAATAAGGATGAGCACAAAAAAATGTGCTTTAGTTACAGGCGGCTCCAGAGGAATTGGAAGTGCCATTTGTATAACTTTAGCCAAGGAAACAGATTACCACATTTTAATAAACTATACTTCAAACGAAGCAGCTGCAATATCAACACTTGAACAAGTAGTTGAAAACGGCGGAAGTGGTGAAATCATCAAATTTGATGTCAGTAACGAAGAGGAGGTTAATAATAATTTGACCAAATGGCAGGACAATAATCCGGGCGCAATTGTTGAGGTTGTTATTAACAATGCCGGAATCACAAAAGACGGTCTTTTTATGTGGATGCCTCAGGAGGACTGGAACAGTGTTATTCAAACCAGCTTAAACGGGTTTTTTAATGTCACCCGGTTTTTCATTCAAAAAATGTTGCGAAACAAATACGGGAGAATTGTAAATATGGTTTCCGTTTCCGGTGTGAAAGGAACAGCGGGGCAAACAAACTATTCTGCCGCAAAAGGCGCTTTGGTGGCAGCAACAAAGGCATTGGCTCAGGAAGTAGCAAAACGCAACATCACTGTAAACGCCGTAGCACCGGGATTTATTAAAACAGATATGACAGAAGCTATGGACGAAAACGAACTAAAAAAATTAATCCCGCTAAACCGATTTGGAGAAGCTCAGGAAGTGGCAGATTTGGTAGGATTTTTAGTTTCAAAAAAATCGGGTTATATTACCGGCGAAGTGATCAACATCAACGGTGGAATTTATTCATAAACAGAAGTTTGAAATAGAAATGAAAGAAAGAAGAGTCGTCATAACCGGAATGGGAATTTACTCCTGTATTGGCACTTCATTAAATGAGGTGAAGGCATCTCTCTATGCCGGTAAGTCAGGGATTCAATTTGATGCTGAAAGAAAAGAATTCGGTTTTCGGTCTGCACTTACAGGACTTGTTCCACCACCCGATTTAAAACCTTTTTTAAGCCGAAGACAACGCGTGAGCGTCGGTGAAGAAACAGAATATGCCTATATGGCAACCCGGGAAGCCCTTGAAAATGCCAATATACCGGATGCCTTCTTTGATGAAAATGAGGTGGGGATTCTTTATGGCAACGACAGTGTTTCCAAGGCAATTATAGAGTCAACAGATGTTATCAGAGAGAAAAAAGACACTGCACTGATTGGATCCGGGGCCATTTTTAAGTCGATGAACTCAACAGTAACCATGAACCTTTCGACCATTTACAGGTTGCGGGGCGTAAACATGACCATAAGTGCTGCCTGTGCCAGCGGCTCACATTCCATAGGGATGGGATATATGCTCATAAAAAGCGGGCTTCAGGACATGATTGTTTGTGGTGGGGCTCAGGAAATCAACAAATATGCCATGGCCAGTTTTGACGGCTTGGGTGTTTTCGCTTCACGCGAAAATGAACCCACAAAAGCATCCAGGCCATTTGATTCTGGCAGAGATGGATTGGTGCCAAGTGGTGGTGGTGCTACACTCATACTCGAAAGCTATGAATCTGCCGTAAAAAGGGGAGCGCCCATCATCGCAGAGGTTTTGGGCTATGGATTTTCTTCAAATGGCGGGCACATTTCAACCCCTAATGCCGAAGGTCCTGCAATTGCCATGCAAAGAGCTTTAAACGACGCGGGAGTATCTGCTGACGAAATTGAATACATAAACGCACACGCCACATCAACCCCGGTAGGTGATGCCAATGAAGCAAAAGCCATACATGGAATTTTCGGCAAAACAAATCCGCCTGTTAGTTCAACAAAGTCCATGACCGGTCACGAGTGCTGGATGGCAGGAGCAAGCGAAGTTATCTATTCCATTTTAATGATGCAGAACGATTTTATTGCTCCAAACATCAATTTTGAATCACCCGATGAAGACTCAAAAAAATTAAACATAGTACCGACAACACTAGACAAAAAATTTGAGTTACTTTTGTCCAATTCTTTCGGGTTTGGCGGAACAAATTCAGCATTAATAGTTAAAAAATATAGTACCCACACATAATGAATAAAGAAGAAGTTATAGATATTGTAAATACCTTTTTGGTAGAAGAATTTGAAGTGGAACAAGAGGTCATTTCACCTAAAGCTCCTTTAAAAGAAACTTTAGGATTGGATAGTTTGGATTATGTTGATTTGGTAGTAATAATAGAATCAAATTTTGGCGTAAAACTCACCGAGGCCGATTTTGTAAACATTGTCAGTTTTGATGATTTTTACGATATGATAAACAATAAAATCAAAGCTAAGGCTTAACTCTATGGCCCGATGGGAAGGCAAGTCCAGAGGAACTCTTTTAGGATACAAGATATTTGTATTCTGCATTAAAAACCTGGGCGTAAAAACGGCATACATTGTTCTCTATCTTGTAGCCACTTACTACTTTCTATTCCTCAAAAAAAGTAATCGCATTGTTTTTTATTATTTTCGGGAAAGGCTGAAATACCCTAATTTTAAGGCTAAAAAAATGGTGTTCAAAAACTACTTTGTTTTTGGACAAACCATTATTGATAAAGTGGCCATAGGAGCAGGTTTAAGAAGCCGTTTTACCTATGAATTTGACGGTATAGAAACCCTCAAGCGCCTGCTTGCCGAAAAAAAAGGCGGGGTTTTAATAAGCGCGCACATTGGAAACTTTGAAATTGCAGAGCACTTTTTTGCCGATATCGATGTTGACTTTCAAATCAATCTGGTAACAACAGACCAGGAACACTCTCAAATCAAAGAATACCTTGAAAACGTAACAAAAAAATCTTCAGTAAAATTTATTATCGTAAAAGAGGACCTTTCTCACATTTACGACATTAACAACGCTTTGTCAAAAAACGAATTGATTTGTTTTACCGGCGACAGGTATATGGAAGGCTCAAAAGCCCTTGAGGCAGGGTTCTTAGGGAAAACTGCTAAATTTCCTGCCGGGCCGTTTTTAATTGCATCCCGACTGAAAGTGCCCGTTGCCTTTGTTTATGTTATGAAAGAACCACGACTGCACTACCACCTTTACACAAGAGAAGCTGAGGTAAAGCACCGCGACGCACAGGCTTTACTTGAAACTTACATTGAAAGCGTAAGCGGAATGATTGAAAAATACCCGCTACAGTGGTTCAATTATTTTGATTTTTGGGAGGCACTTCCTCCAAAATAACACGAATTCATAGGTATCAGCCCCTAAACCCACCTAAGTTCATTTCGATAAAAAATGCTACTTTTGACATTCTTACTTGAAAAAATGAAAAACGTCCTTGTTTTATATTACACACAATCGGGTCAGTTGGGGGAAATTGCAAAAAGCATCACTTCGCCAATACTCAAAAACAAAGATGTTAACACTACTTTTTGTGAAATTAAATTAAAGAAACCATTTCCATTTCCCTGGAACAACACTTCATTTTTTGACGCCTTTCCGGAATCTTTCCTTGAAATTCCCACTGATATAGAACCCATAGACGATGAAGTCCTGAATCAAAACTATGATTTAATAATTCTTGCTTATCAAATCTGGTTTTTGGCTATTTCCATACCGATAAATTCATTTCTCAAAAGTGAATATGCTTCCCAATTATTAAAAAACACAGCTGTTGTTACCGTAATTGGATGTAGGAATATGTGGATTATGGCTCATGAGAAAATGAAAAAACAGCTTGCAACATTACAGGCAATTCCGGTGGGCAACATTGTTTTGGTGGACCGCGCGCCCAACCTCATTAGCGTCATTACCATTGTCAAATGGATGTTCAGCGGCAAGAAAAAGAAATACTGGGGCGGGCTGTTGCCCAAACCCGGGGTTTCTGAAACTGATATTGAAAATGCAGCACAATTTGGTAAAACCATAAACAATGCTTTAACTACCAACCGTTTTGACGATTTGCAAAACATTCTTGTTGAACAAGGTGCTGTTAAAATTGATGATTATTTGTTAACTGTTGAAAATCGGGGCTCTAAAATATTCAATAAATGGGCGCAATTTATCATTAGAAAAAACAAGTCAAGAAAATTGTGGCTAAAGGCATTTAATGTATATTTATTCCTGGCTATTTGGATTATATCGCCAATTGTCTTTATCTTGCATATTCTTATGTATCCCTTCACAAAAAGGGGTAGATTAAACAGAAAAATTAAGCACCAAAATGCACACCTCCAGTAGATTGAAATATGAATGATGTTTACATAACAAGAGCCGGAAAATATTTGCCAAACAACCCCATTTCAAATGACGAAATGGAGGATTATCTTGGGCTTATCAATAATCAAGCTTCAAAAGCCAGAAGAGTGGTCTTAAGAAATAACGGAATTATAAACCGGTATTATGCACTTGATAAAAAAGGAAATCCAACCCATTCCAATGCCGACTTAACATTTAGCGCAATAGAAAACCTGTTTGACGAGGCATTTTCCAAAAATGATATTGAGATGCTATCCTGCGGGACTTCAACACCCGACCATTTTTTGCCTTCACACGCTGCTATGGTTCATGGCCTGTTGAAAAACAAATCAGTTGAGTTAAATTCATCTTCAGGAGTGTGTTGTTCGGGAATGAATGCTCTAAAAGTGGGCTTTCTTTCAGTAAAATCCGGAAATTCCACAAATGCTGTTTGTACAGGTTCTGAAAGGGTTTCTCATTGGATGCTGGCAAATAAATTTAATCAGGAAGCCATTAACTTTGAAAAATTAAATGAACACCCCATCATCGCCTTTAAAAAAGATTTTCTAAGGTGGATGTTATCAGATGGAGCAGGAGCACTCTTGTTGGAAAACAAACCTAAAGGAGAGCTTTCTCTTAAAATTGAATGGATGGAAGCCTATTCATTTGCCCATGAAATGGAAGCTTGTATGTATGCAGGCGGTGATAAACTTGAGGATGGCACTCTAAAATCCTGGGCAGATTATAATCCTGACCAGTGGCTGTCTGAATCAATTTTTTCAATCAAACAAGATGTAAAAATCCTCGATAAATACATTTTGATGAAAGGAACCGATAGCATGAAAACCTCTTTGGACAAGCACAATATAGACGGGAGTCACATCGATCATTTCTTGGCTCATGTTTCCTCACAATATTTTGTTGACAAACTTCAAGACGAGTTCTTAAAAAAAGACATCCATATTCCTTTTGAAAAATGGTTTATGAATTTGAGCAAAATCGGAAATGTAGGATCTGCATCTATATACATTATGCTTGAAGAATTAATGCACTCAGGGAAACTAAAAAAAGGAGATAAAATATTTTTACTGGTTCCTGAAAGCGGCAGGTTTTCCTATGCCCATGCTTATTTAACCGTTTGTTAAATGAAGAACATTCAATTGCCAATTACTGATAAAGCCAGGGTTGAAGCCCTTATCCCACAAAAACATCCATTTGTCATGGTTGATAAACTTTTGGAGTTTTCAGAAAATTACATTTCTGCGGGGCTTGAAGTTCAAAACAGCAACATTTTTATAAAAGACACTATTTTTCAAGAAGCGGGATTGATAGAGCATATGGCACAAACTGTGGCACTTTATACCGGATATCAGTATTTTTTAAAAAATCAAGCGGCACCCACCGGTTACATCGGCTCAGTTAAAAACATTGAGATCTTTCAGCTCCCCAAAACAGGCGATGAATTGGTTACTAAAGTGAAAATTCTTCAAGAATTTGGAGGAGTTACGCTTGTTGAAATTTCAACTTTCCTGCAAGGAAATCTCATTGCAATTTCACAAATGAAAACAATCATAGCTGATTAAGATGGAACACCTCGCTGTTGGCATTAAAGACTATCTTCCCCATAGGCCCCCGATGCTTATGGTTGATGAAATCACTGAAATTTCCCAAAAAGAAGTCACCACCGTTTTCAAAATAAATAACAATAATCTTTTTGTGAAAAA
>NZ_JCBCCK010000087.1:0-7637 GCF_059864935.1 Planktosalinus sp. | reverse complement strand
TGATTTTTTTTACCTGCTCGAGTGAAAGTTGGGTTTCAACATCAAAGGTGCGGATGCTCTCCACTTCGTCACCAAAAAACTCGATGCGGTAAGGCTCGTCGTTGGAAAATGAAAACACATCCAAAATCCCTCCACGCACAGAGAATTCACCCGGTTCAGTGGCAAAATCAGTGCGGTGAAACTGGTATTCAAACATCACTTCGTTGACAAAATCTATTGAAAGTTGATCGCCTACTGCAATTTTCAGCGTGTTTTGTTCCAGTTCTTTTTTGGTGACCACTTTTTCAAAAAGCGCAGCGGGATATGTGACGATAACCGCAGGTTTTTTTCGGGAATTGATACGGTTTAGAACTTCAGAACGAAGTAATACATTGGCATTGTCTGTCTCTTCAATCTGGTAAGGCCTGCGGTAACTTCCGGGATAAAATAAGACGTCTTTATCACCCAGCAAAGCTTCCAGATCGTTGAGGTGATAGGCAGCGTCTTCTTTATCGTTGAAAATAAGCAAAAACGGGAGTTCTGTGTTTTTAAAAGATTCCGCAACAACCAGAGAAGTTGCAGCACCCAACAATCCCGTTACATGAATTTGTTTAGATAACGTTCCCCCTCCTTTGGAGGGGGTTAGGGGGAGGCTTTCCCCAAGTTTTCGGATTTCCGAAGACTTTGCAAAAAGCGAATCGACTATGGCTTTACTCATTGGTGGCAAAGATACACTTGTGATGTATTTCAGGCAACAGAAATTTAATAATGAAATGTTTTCGCAAAAAGTGAACTAACAACTATCTTTGTTCCCGTTAAAATAGAAAATATGTCATTAGAAGATTTGTTTAAAGGCGGAAACCAAAAAAGAAAATTGGGTCACTTTTCAGCTTTGGTAAATGTTGCACTGGTAGATGGCCCCCTAGCTCCTGAAGAAGAATTCCTTTTACTTCGTTTTGCACGAAAATTGGACATCAATGAGTTGCAGTACAACGAAATTCTTAAAAACCCTAAGAAATATCCCATATACCCAACCAATTCACAGGAAATCCGGCTGAAGCAGTTGCACGATATCTTCAGAATCATTTTTGCTGATGGTGAAATTGACCAGGAAGAAGCAGAGTTTTTAAGGCGCTATGCCATTTCTTTAGGGTTTAAAGAGGAGGAAGCAAATAGGGTTATCAAACGCTCTATAGATATTTTTACAGGGGGTCTCGACTTTTACGATTACGAATACCTGCTCAAAAAGAATTAATTAAAAAGTCCTGAATTTCAGGGCTTTTTTTATGCGTTTTTTGCCATAAACTCTTCGGCTTTTTCAACCATATTTTTGCTTCCGCAGAAAAACGGAACGCGTTGGTGCAATTCGGTGGGTTGAATTTCCATAATACGGTTAAACCCGTCGCTGGCCTTTCCGCCGGCTTGTTCAACAATAAAAGCCATAGGGTTACACTCATAGAGCAAGCGCAATTTGCCGTTTGATGCTTTGGAACTTTTGGGATAAAAGTAAATCCCGCCTTTTAAAATATTTCTGTGAATGTCAGAAACCAGTGAGCCAATGTATCTTGAAGTATAAGGGCGGTCATCTTCTTCCATTTGGCAGTATTTAATGTAATCTTTTACGCCCTGTGGGAAGTGTATGTAATAGCCTTCATTAACTGAATAAATGCGTCCATCTTCCGGAACACGCATGTTAGGATGCGACAAATAATAAGTTCCAATTGCAGGGTTTAATGTAAAGCCGTTTACGCCGTGACCGGTTGTATAAACTATCATCGTTGAAGTACCATAAATTATGTAGCCGGCTGCCACCTGATTGATTCCCGGTTGAAGAAAATCGTCAATGGTAACAGGCGTTCCGGATGGGGTCACCCGTCTGTAAATAGAAAAAATAGTTCCAACCGAAACATTAACGTCGATATTTGATGAACCGTCCAGCGGGTCAATCAGTACTACATACTTGTTTTCATTGTTTTTTTCACGCCCTTCAATGCGGATAAAATCGTCCATTTCTTCTGAGGCAATTCCGCAGACGATTTCACGATTGGTGAGTGTTTTAATAAATGCCCGGTTGGCGAAAACATCGAGTTTTTGCTGTTCTTCACCTTGGATATTTTTGTCGCCAAAAGCACCCAAAATATCAACCAATCCGGCTTTGTTTACTTCGTGATTGACTACCTTTGCAGCCAGTCGGATGGAATTGATCAGTCTTGAAAGTTCGCCGGATGAATAGGCAAAATCCTTTTGGTTTTCAATGATAAATTCGCCGAGGGTTTTGTTGTGGTCAGTCATTTTTTGGAAAAGATGTGAATTTGCATACAAATATCGATATTTTTGCGAAGAAAGGTTCAGAGATTGGGAATAAATTTAACCGCAAGGAACGCTAAGTTCACGCAAAGCACGCGAGGGGATCTTGCAATTAATGTTTTCTTTGCGCACCTTGCGATTGCTTTGCGTACTTTGCGGTTAATATAGAGTAAATCTTATCATATGAGCGAAAATGAAATCTCAAAAATTGTTTTTGATTGTGCTTTAAAAGTTCATAGAAATTTAGGGCCGGGTCTTTTGGAAAGTTCTTATGAAGCTTGTCTTTTTTATGAATTAGAAAAATCCGGGCTTCAAGTTCAAAAACAAAAAGGGTTGCCCCTTGTTTATGAAGAGGTTAAATTGGAATTAGGTTATAGGGTTGATTTGTTGGTTGAGAATAAAGTTGTAATTGAAGCTAAAGCTGTTGGATTGTAAATTGGGTATGTTAATTAATTTTAATGTTGTTCTAATAAAGAATGGGATTAAAAGGGTTGTAAATAACCTATAAAAACTTAACTGCAAGGAACTCTAAGTTTACTCAAAGCATGAGATGGGATTTAGCAATTAATGTGTTCTTTGCGCGCCTCGCGATTGCGTTGCGCACTTTGCGGTTAACTACTAGGAATTTAAAATTGGTTTAATGGGTTGAGATTATGGAAATTAAAGAACGAGATTCCCGCTTTCGCGGGAATATTAGGGAAGGTAAAAAAGAAGACATGCCACAGGTTCTTGAATTAATCAAGGAACTTGCTACATTTGAACGTGAACCTGAAGCTGTAGTTGTAACAGTTGATGATTTAGAAAAGGAAGGCTTTGGAGAGCACCCACTTTTTAAATGTTTTGTGGCTGAGGTGGATAATGAAATTGTGGGGATGGCTTTGGTGTATTTTCGTTTTTCAACCTGGAAAGGACGCACCATACATCTGGAGGATTTAATCGTAAAGGAAAACATGAGAGGTTCAGGTTTGGGTAGTGCACTTTATCAGGAAGTAATAAAATTTGCGAAATCTCAAAATGTTAAACGCGTTGAATTGGTGGTGCTGGACTGGAATGAAGGAGCTATTAAATTTTATGAACGCAGCGGAGCGAAAATTTTAAAAGACTGGCGCACCGTGCATATGGATGAACAAGGAATAACTAATTTTATAGATTTCAATTAATGCGTGTATTTAAATTTGGAGGGGCTTCAGTCAAAGATGCCGAGAGTATTCAAAATGTAAAAACGGTTCTGGAAGCCACAGGTCATGACAATCTGGTTGTGGTGGTTTCAGCTATGGGAAAAACAACCAATGCGCTTGAAAAAGTAGTTTCAGATTATCTAGGGAAATCACCTGAGCTTAAATTTTCACTAGCTTATGTAGTAGATTATCACCATAAAATTCTTCAAGAGCTTTTTCCGGAAAAATCACATCCAATTTACGATGAAGTTCAAGCACTTTTTGAAGAGCTAAAGTCGTTTTTTGAATTGAATAAATCTACTTCCCATGCCTATGTGTATGATCAAGTGGTGTGTTATGGCGAGTTGATTTCCACAAAAATCATCAGTCAATTCCTGAATAAAAACGGCATAAAAAACAATTGGATAGACAGTCGGGAGTGTATCAAGACAGACAACAACTACCGTGATGCCGGTGTGGACTGGGAGCAAACCCAATCACAAATCAGGGAAAAAGTAAATGCAAAATCCCTAACTGTTACACAAGGTTTTTTAGGTTCTAATGACAACAACTTCACGACCACTTTAGGCCGGGAGGGAAGTGATTATACAGCGGCTATTTTTGCTTATTGTTTAGGAGCTGAAAGTGTCACCATCTGGAAAGACGTGCCCGGTGTACTGAATGCCGACCCGCGCGAATTTAAAAATACCACACTGTTGCAGCAAATTTCCTATAGAGAGGCCATTGAAATGGCGTTTTACGGTGCTTCGGTCATTCACCCAAAAACATTGCAACCGCTGCAGCGAAAGGAAATCCCCCTTTTTGTAAAGTCATTTTTAAATCCTTCACAAACCGGAACATCTGTTGCCAAGGGAAAAGATTTAATCCCGACCGTGTCTTGTTACATTGTTAAAAAAGAGCAGGTGCTGGTTTCACTTTCCTCGCTTGATTTTTCTTTTATGGTTGAAGACAACATCGGCGAAGTGTTTAAACTACTTCATAAATACAAGATGAAGGTAAATATGATTCAGAATTCGGCCATTAGTTTTACGGTTGTGGTGGATAACAAATACAACAAACTGGAGGAACTGTTGACCAAGTTGCGTTCAAAATTCAAAGTGAGGTTTAATGAAAATGTAACCCTCTACACCATTCGCCATTTTAAGGAGCTTGAAGTTGAAAAAATGGAAAACGGTTTTGATGTGCTATTGAAACAGCAAAGCCGGGACACTATGCAGTTGGTGGTTAGGTGATTAAAGATAGCTCCAATTTTACTATATTTACCCATCACAACTAACAACAACTAAGCATGCCACTTGTTACATCTAAAGAGATTGCCCAGGCCATCAACGTTCATAAGTTGGGTTTTTTGGGCACATTTATCGGGTGGACATTGATGAAAGCGTTGCGCATTTCGGCGTGTAACCGCATTTATGACAAACATAAGCACTTGGAGGGGCTGGATTTTATTAACGCATTGCTTGAAGAGTTTGAAGTGAGATTTGAAATTCCCGAAGAAGATTTAAGGCGCATCCCAAAAAACGGTGCTTTTATTACCATTTCAAACCATCCGCTGGGCGGAATAGATGGTATTCTATTGTTGAAAGTATTACTGGAACAACGACCTGATTATAAAATCATAGCCAATTTTCTACTGCACCGCATCGAGCCTCTAAAACCATTTGTTATGCCGGTCAACCCTTTTGAAGATAAAAAGGAAGTGAGATCAAGTGTTACAGGAATTAAACAAGCCTTGCAACATTTGCAGGAGGGTTTTCCGCTGGGTGTATTCCCTGCCGGGGAAGTTTCTACTTATAAAGAGGACAAGCGCATCACTGATAAACCCTGGGAAGAATCTGCCATGAAGCTGATCAAAAAAGCTGAAGTTCCGGTAGTTCCCATTTATTTTCACGCAAAAAACAGTATGCTTTTTTACAAACTGACTAAACTGAGCCCAACATTTCGCACAGCAAAGTTGCCGTCAGAGTTACTTACTCAAAGCGATAGGGTTATCAAAGTGAGAATTGGAAACCCCATTTCGGTAAACGACCAGAAAGAACAAGAAAACCTGGAGGATTTTACGGCATTCTTACGCAAGAAAACTTATATGCTGGCCAATACCTTCAACAAGAAAAAACTGTTGGACAACATCCCAAAAACATTAAAATTCCCTAAGCCACCCAAAACCATTGCCACACCGGTTGACCCTGGAAAATTAGAAAAGGAAGTGCTGGGGCTTCAGGATTTGGACAAGCGTTTGCTTATCAGTAAAAATTATGAGGTGTTTCTTTCACACCCCAGGCATATTCCAAACATTTTACAGGAAATAGGGCGCTTACGCGAAATCACTTTCAGGGAAGTGGGCGAGGGTACAAACAACGCCATCGATTTGGATGTTTATGATGCCTATTACCACCATATGTTTTTGTGGGACAATGAGGCCAAAAAAATAGCCGGGGCTTACCGAATGGGTTTAGGTTCTAAAATTTTTGAGACCTATGGGATTGAAGGGTTTTATCTGCACGAACTTTTCCGGTTTGAACCGGAATTGCACAAAATGATGAGTCAGTCCATTGAAATGGGACGAGCCTTTATCATCAAAGAATATCAGCAAAAACCAATGCCCTTGTTTTTACTTTGGAAAGGAATTGTACACACTACATTGCGTTTTCCTGAGCACAAATACCTTATTGGTGGTGTGACCATCAGCGACCGGTTTTCAGAATTTTCAAAATCGTTGATGATTGAGTTTATGAAATCCAATTATTACGATCCTTATATTGCCCAGTTTATTCACCCCAAGAAGGATTTTAAGGTAAAACTAAAAGATGCCGATAAAGATTTTGTGTTTGACGAAAGTGAAGCAGACTTGAATAAGTTTGACAAAATCATTGACGAATTGGAACCCGGCGAATTGCGATTGCCGGTATTGATAAAAAAATACATCAAGCAAAACGCCAAAGTAGTAGCGTTTAATGTCGACCCACTCTTTAACAATGCTGTGGATGGGTTGATGTACATCCGCATTGCAGACCTTCCTGAAAGTACCGTGAAACCGGTTCTGGAAGAATTTCAAGCCGAAATGGAAAAAAGATACAACCTCAAAAACGGTGAAGCTGAAGATTAAAATCTCTGCGATCTTCGCGTCTCTGCGGTGATAAATAAAAATCTAATAATCTCATGTTTTCACCGCAAAGACGCAGAGTGCGCAAAGGTTGAATGCTTTAATTAATTTCTAACAACATCCGCCACCCGGTGAGCAACAAGCTTCCTGTGATGCGTCAACAACTTCCGGTACCCCGCAAGCTTCTTTTGCTTTGCAATCTGTTTTCTGAATAGCTAACTTGAGGATTAGTTGGTTGCTGGTCATTTCATAATCATTGACAAATAATTGTGCTGTATTGAAGTTTTTATTGCTGTATTCAAATTTCACTTCAGCCTCCGAAATAAAAGGTTTCATGCGCCCCACTTTTTTAAGAATTGAAAGGGCCTTGTAAGTAGACATAAACTCCTTTTTTTCTTTTTCTATAGGACTTTCCCAAAGTTGAATGATGGTTTCCTTCCAGGAGTCGGTTCCGGCTCCACAATCTACACTGTCAATCGTGATGTGTTTGACTTCGGTGATGTGGTAATTGGCACCGACCAATTGGCCAGGAGTATATTCAAACAACAAGGATTTATCTTGGTTTTTAGCTAATAATTCTAAAAATTCCTGAGTTTTCATAATGATTCATTTATATATCGCAATATTACGATAAACAATTGAAATAAAAAAGCCAAATCAAAAAAAATCTGGCTTTAAAATAATTTTTAAAACCAAGGCCTTTTATTGACCTGATAGGTTTGAAAAAACTCTTCGTCGCTTTTTGTTAAATAAATAATGCCTTCAATTAGACCAATTACAGCGGCAATTGATGTTGTTATACCACAAGTTGTTATGCCGAAAAGTCCTATGACAAGTAAGATGATTCCTTCAGTATTATACCCAAGTATAAATTTATGAATTCCAAGACTGCCAAGAACAATGGCTAAAATACCGGCTATAAGTTTTTTGTTTTCAGGGTTGTGGGGTTGTGGTTGGTTCCAGGTTTCTTGATTTTTGTTTTCTTCCATTTGATTTTTTATTAGTTAGTTGGAATAAATGTACTAAAATACTTTTACAAAAAGGCCTTGTCTATGGGTTCCCAAAGTTCA
>NZ_JCBCCK010000360.1:0-2827 GCF_059864935.1 Planktosalinus sp. | reverse complement strand
TGCTGTATTTAAGTGACCCCTTATAAAGTGATTCAACACTTTGTGAGGGGTTTTGCGTTATGCCGTCTTGTCTCCCACTCTCCTTAAAACCAAATCTAACAGACCACACCTATAGGTAAGTTGCCATTAGCTACTTTATTTCCAAAGTTTTGTATATTTGGAGTAGCACAATTAAAACCATGGATACAACTGCGATACGTGAAAAACTACACCGGCTAATTGAGAATGCGGGGGATGAAAAGCTTGCTGCCCTTTTTGAGGCGTTTAGTGCTGTTGAAACAGGGCAAATACCTTGGTGGAAAGATCATGAGACCATAAAAGAATTGGATGACAGATTAAAAAGTTATGTTGCCGAGCAGGGATCTACCTATACGCTTTCAGCTATTGACAGAGAACTCAATTTGCGTAAATCCAAAACTGTTAAAACTGATATAGAAATGAATATTCAAGCTGAAAAAATAGAATTGGCAAAATTATTATTGAACACTAATAATCCCAGAATTATTCAATCTATAAAACAGATCTTCAAGAAAGAAGAAGCCAATGATTTCTGGGATGAATTAACTTCTGACCAAAAGAAGGAAATTAATACTGCTAAAAATCAGATTAAAGAAGGTGAGTCTTTAGACTACGATTCTTTCATGAGTAAACATAGATAATGAGTAGAAAAGTTATAATTTCTCAAATAGCAATGAAAAGATTAGAATTGCTTTTTGAATATTTACTCCAAGAGTGGTCTTATAAAGTGAAGTCTGAATTTATAAAAAAACTAGATAAGCATATTCAAATTATTAAAGACCAACCGGATAGTTTTCCTGAATCTCAAAAAGAAGGTGGAATAAGAAGGTGTGTAATCACAAAACACACTACTTTGTACTACGAATTCAATGATAAAGAAATTCAAATTCTTACAATTTTTGACACAAGACAAAATCCTGAAAAATTAAAATTAGATTTATAAAAAGATAGCAGGTTTGCTGATTCGCAAAGTTAGCTGTAAGCAAAAATAATTTTTAATTCTTCATTTTTTTTAATTCTTAATTCTCAATTGCTACGTTTGTTTGCTATTGCCCGAGTTCATAAACCTTGAACCTCCCTTCGCTTAAGCTACGGTAGGCAAACTCTCACCTCTCAATACATCAAACCAAAATGCCATAACGGAATGGTGTTCAAAAAACCTCGTTCGATATCGTCTTTGACGACAAAGCCCTTTTCAGAAGTTTTGATTTGCTTTCTTCCTTTGTTTTTACCCCCAATTTCAAAATCAAAAGTGTCAATATTAAAATCTGCCGGTGATGACGACACCACTTTGTGTTGGAGTTTAAGCTGATTGAGAAAAAAAGTTTCTCTGACATTGCCAATATTCTGATTTTCTTTCGCCAGGATGAAAACTAAATTTGTATTGTCAAGATACACTTTGTTCACTTTTCCAAGGCCTCTGATTCCTCCTGTTGCATCCCTTAGCTGCGTGATCATGCCCGCTTCTTCGATGTAAAGTAGATAATCGGCTACATTGTTTCGGCTAATTGTTAACATTTCGGCTATTTTGCTCATATTCGGCTTAAAAGGAACACTTTCAGCTACAATGGCTAATAACTGTTTAAGCTTTCTTCCGGTAGCCACATTCATACCGGCATATACAGGAATGTCGTTTTCCAGTGTTTGATTGACTACTTGTTGTAACCTCAACTCGTAATCATCTTCAAATGCAAAAGGGTAATATCCTTTTTTTAAATAATCGGCAAACAAGGGCAATGGGCGTGGCAACTCAGGCAAATTTACCTGATGATTCAGGATTTCATCTAAAGTAAAAACAGGGACTTCTACCCTGTGAAACATTTTTAAATATTCCCTAAAAGACAGGCCCTGCATACTATACACCACTGCTCTACGGCTTAAATCTGAACTTCCTTTTTTGATATCAAGCACTGAAGAACCTGTAAAAACCACTCTTAAATCTTTGTGATAATCGTAGATTAGCTTTAGTTCTTTTGACCAATCGGGATATTTGTGAATTTCGTCTATAAACAAATACTTCCCTCCTGATTTCTCAAAGGAATCAGCCAGGTCAATCAGGCGATTTTTAGCAAAATAAAAGTCTTCAGCAGTAACATACAGCGTTTTGTTTAAAGGCAAGTGGGTCTTGATGTATTGAAGCACCATGGTTGTTTTGCCCACACCCCTTGGCCCGGTTAAACCCACAAGTTTGTTTTGCCAGTTCATACGATGAAACATATACCGCACAAAGCCTGTTTCTGTCTCGTCTATTAGCTTCCTTGATTGCTCAAATAAAGATTCCATACGCTTATAGTTTTGTACAAAAATACAAATAATGCACTTATATAGTGCAATTTTTAAATATTTTTGCACCTATACAGTGCGTGTTATACAGATTCAGGTGTACTTACATAGGCTGACAGCTAATTATCTGTGGATTAATTGCTTACACAATCGTGGGGTCCCCGCAATCCCATAGCTAACTTCTAACCTCATACTTCTAACCTCATACTTCTAACTTCGTACTTCTAACTTTGTAATGGTTAATAGTGGATTGGTTATTGGTGAAATTGTGAAAAACTTCGTACTTCTAACTTCATACTTCTAACTTCGTACTTCTAACTTTGGAATGGGAATGGTTCATGCTATACCACAGAGAGCCACAGAGAAGACACAGAGCTACACAGAGAAATTCTACTTCTAACTTTGTAATGGTTAATAGTGGATTGGTTATTGGTGTAATTGTGAAAAACTTCGTACTTCTAACTTCGTACTTCTAACTTCGCACTTCTAACTTTGGAATGGGAATGGTTCATGCTATACCACAGAG
>NZ_JCBCCK010000081.1:0-4005 GCF_059864935.1 Planktosalinus sp. | reverse complement strand
ATTCCGGTGTTGTGAAAACCCTCGTCTTCCAACAAGCTCCGGATTTTAATAATGCGGCCGTCCATCATATCGCTGGGGGCCACAAAATCGGCTCCCGCTTTGGCGTGCGAAAGTGACATTTCAGCTAAAACGGAGTTGGTTTCATCATTTAAAATTTCACCGGCATGAATGATTCCATCGTGGCCATAAACCGAAAAAGGGTCCAGTGCCACATCTGTCATGACCAGCATAACGGGACAAGCGTCTTTTACGGTTTTGATGGCGCGCTGCATAAGGCCATTTGGGTTAAGGGCTTCCGTGCCTTTGTTATCTTTGAGTTTGTCGTCTACTTTTACAAACAACAAAACAGCTTTTAAACCTAAGCTCCAAAGCTCTTTCACTTCTTTGGACAGGTTATCCAGACTCAATCGGTAATAGTTGGGCATGGAGGCTATTTCTTCTTTTACACCTTTACCTTCTACCACAAATAGCGGCACCAGAAAATCATTGGGTGTTATAATGGTTTCACGCACCAGGCTTCTGATGGTTTCGTTGGCGCGTAGTCTTCGGTTTCTTCTTAGTGGATACATTTGAATTCAAGGTTTATGGTTCAATGTTCAAAGTTAATTTAATTGCTGGTCGTTTTCAATGGACGTTTCCCATCCGTCATAAAAGCCATTGTATTTTTCTGCAATCTTAGCAAATTTCTTATAAAATTTAAAAGTATCTTCGTTAATGGATTGCATCTTAAAAACAATTAAAAGCAATTTATCAAAACCTTTTCTGATTTCAAGGTCTTTATCCATGGTCTCAAATCCAATCTCTTTTAAATGGGCTTCACAATTTTCTAAATCTGAAAGATTTTTAAAATAAAACCAATGTGTCACCTCTCTCTTTTTATAGAACCGGTCACCAAACACTTTTAAAATCTGTGTGATTCTCTTATTTGCCCGTTTCATAATTTTTTATACCCAGTCTTTAGGATTTTTTAAAACCTCCAATAGCTTTTCTTCTTCACTTCCCGGTTTAGTATGGTGGTCGTATTTCCATTGGACAACCGGTGGGAGGCTCATCAAGATACTTTCAATACGGCCGTTGGTTTTTAGCCCGAATAAGGTGCCTTTGTCGTGCACTAGATTGAATTCCACATAACGGCCACGACGAATTTCTTGCCATTCCCTTTGTTTGGGAGTGTAAGGTAGGTTTTTTCTTTTTTCTACTATGGGCACATAGGCTTCAAGAAAACTGTCACCCACTTCTGTGACAAAGTTGTACCAGTCTTCCATTGAGAAATCCTCCTTTGCTTTGCAATAATCAAAAAACAATCCGCCCAAACCACGTGCTTCTCCGCGATGGCTGTTGTAAAAGTATTCATCGCATTTCTTTTTGTATTCCGAATAAAAATCGGGATGATGATTGTCACAGGCATTTTTGCAAACGCTGTGAAAATGTCTGGCATCTTCTTCAAACAGGTAATAGGGTGTTAAATCCTGTCCGCCGCCAAACCAACTATCGATGATGTTTCCCTGTTTGTCATACATTTCAAAATAACGCCAATTGGCATGCACCGTTGGGACCATGGGGTTTTTTGGGTGCAGCACCAGGCTCAATCCGCAGGCAAAAAAATCACAATCTCCCACGTTGAAATAAGCCTGCATCGCTTTGGGCAATACTCCGTGAACCGCTGAAATATTCACACCTCCTTTTTCAAAAACGTTTCCGTTTTCAATCACACGGGTTCTGCCGCCACCGCCTTCAGGGCGTTCCCAAAGGTCTTCTTGAAATGTGGCTTTACCATCAACTTCTTCCAGATTGGAAGTTATGGTGTCCTGCAGTTGTTGTATGTAGTTGTAGAATTTGTCTCTCATCCTCCAAATTCCCGCGAAGGCGGGGGTCTCGTTTTTAATTTGTCGAATCTTAAAATTTAGCTAGGTTTATATTCCTTCACCGCGTCAATAAACGCACCTGCATTTTCCAAAGGAATATTTGGTAAAATACCATGCCCTAAATTAACGATGTATTTGTCTTTTCCAAATTCGTTGATCATTTGAGTCACCATACGTTTGATTTCCGCCGGTGGCGAAAACAAGCGTGTGGGGTCAAAATTTCCTTGTAAGGTAATGTTGCCCCCGGTTAAATAACGCGCGTTTCTGGGCGAACACGTCCAGTCCACACCCAAAGCCGAAGCTCCCGAGCGTGCCATCACATCCAGCGCAAACCAGCAACCTTTTCCAAAAGCAATCACAGGTGTTTCTCCTTTTAAAGCGTCGATGATTTGTTGCATATACTGCCAGGAAAACTCCTGATAATCTGTAGGTGAAAGCATCCCGCCCCAGCTGTCAAAAATCTGAACGGCATTGACTCCTGCTTTAACTTTTTCTTTCAGGTATGCGATGGTGGTATCTGTAATTTTTTGTAACAATGTATGTGCAGCGAGCGGTTGCGTAAAGCAAAATTCTTTGGCTATATCAAAGTTTTTTGAGCCTTGCCCTTGCACACAATAACACAAAATAGTCCAGGGCGAACCCGCAAACCCAATCAACGGAATTTCATTATTCAGTTTTTCTTTGGTCATTTTGATGGCGTCCATCACATAACCGAGCGTTTCCTGAATATCGGGAACAATCACATGGTCTACATCTTTTTGTGAACGGATGGGTTTTGGTAGCCAGGGTCCAACTCCGGGTTTCATTTCTACTTCAATATTCATCGCCTGCGGAATGACAAGAATATCACTGAATAAAATCGCAGCATCCATCCCATAACGGCGAATGGGTTGCACGGTGATTTCGGAAGCCAGCTCCGGGGTTTGGCAACGGGTAAAGAAATCATATTTTTGTTTGATTTCCTGAAACTCCGGCAAATAACGACCTGCCTGTCGCATCATCCATACGGGTGGGCGGTCAACGGTTTCGCCTTTTAAAGCTCTTAGGAAAAGGTCATTCTTAATTCCCGCGGAGGCGGGAATCTTGTTCTTGTTTGTACTATTATTCATCATAATATCTATATCTCGCAAAGACGCAGAGGCGCAAAGCAATTTTTTATTTGTTGGATGCGTAATATATTACGCATCTACATTATTTGGGTTTTTAAAATATTTCACCACTTGCACAATCACATTCTCAATCGTGGGTTTGTTGGCGATTATAATTTTGTCTGTATTTTTTTCAGCTTCCGCAGCAGTGGTCGTTCCAATACAAAAAGCTATTGTGTTTTCTAATGTGTTTTTTTTCGTAAAACTTTTCACAGCACTTGGACTGAAAAACAACAACCCGTCAAAAGTGCGCTCAAACTTTTTGGGCTTTAAAACAGTTTTATAAACTTCAACTTCAGTAAAGGACACATTATTTTCCTTCAACAGTTCCGGTAGCTCATCCCGCCTCAAATTTCCGCAAAAAAAAGTAAATGACTCATCGGCAAACTCTTTAACTATGATTTCAGCCAGTTCTTTTCCATAATCTGTCATCACTTTTACCTGAAAACCATTGGCTTCCAGCATTGCCTTGGTTTTCACTCCTACGCAAAAACAATTGTTAATTTGAACTTTTTGATCAACCAAACTATTTACAGCATTCTGACTGGTGATGATGGCGTTTTCAATTTTGGTTTTCACTTCAAAATCTACAGGTTCAATTGTTATGGCATCATATTCAACTAAACCAATCCCAGCCTGCAACAGGAGGCTACGCTGGCTTTCAGATAGTTTTTTTGTGAACAATACTGTTGGCATATCTATACCCCCGCGAAGGCGGGGGTCTCGTCAATTTTAGTTCAACTCTTTCTTAATCTCCTCCATCAACTCCCTTCCGCCACTATTCAAAAGCTCTTCTGCACATAGCCGACCCAAGCCGTTACTTTTCTTAATGGAAACTGTTTTTTGAACAGTAAACTTTTGCGTTCCGTCAAGGCTTAAGAGATTACCCTCAAAAGAAACTTCATTACCATTAATCGTTGCCAAAGCCCCGATGGGAGCGGTACAGCCGCCTTCCAAAACTTTTAGAAATTCACGTTCGATATGCACACAAA
>NZ_JCBCCK010000337.1:0-8398 GCF_059864935.1 Planktosalinus sp. | reverse complement strand
TCATCAACATCGGCCAGAAAATAACCGTCAAGTTTTAGTGTATTGTTCTCAAAAACAGACTGATAGGAAATGGCTTCTGCGCGATTTTTAGCCTCAAGATAGTCACGCCCTTTTGCTTTTTTGTTTACGTATAGTGACGCCATTGAATCCTTAGTGGAGCGAACAATCAGGCGGATGTTGTTTGAATAAATCACCTGCTCATCATTTTCGTTGTATTTCAGTTTGAAACCACCTGAGCGAGTCATATCTTTTTCAAAATATGCATTGCTTTGCATGGCCAAATACAGCGTATCCCCTGTAGTGATATTCAATTCCTTGACCTGCATAGTGCTGCCTTCGTTGGAATGCTCGACTGTTTGCATTATACCTATGGTTATTAAGCATAAAACAGACATAATCCACAGTCCGAGTAAAGTGAGCTTGACCACTTTTCCGATGGATTTTAAATTGTCAATCAGAATTTTTAACCCAAGGATAAACAGGAAGAAAAACGGAATGGCAATGGTAAAGAACAACAACACAGAAAGCAACCAAAAGGGAACCAATGTGTCACTGACAATATGGAAAAAGTCTGTGTACCAGGATCCGAAAAACCCTGAAATCCCGGTAATAAACAGCCCGATAAACAAGCTGATTAAAGTTGCTGCTGCCACAATAATGATAATGACTCCAATGAATTTTACAAAAACCGTAAAGAGTGCCATCAGGATTTTTCCAAGTGTATCAAAAAAGTTGTCTGTTCCGGTTTTTATCTTTTTGCCATACTCGTCGTAATCGGCATTTTTTACCTTATCGGCTACATTGTCATAAGTTTCCTTGAATTTTTTTTCAATGTTTGAAATGTTCACCGGTTCGCCACGCATGGTTAATTTATCAGCTGTGGTTACAGCTTCAGGAACCAAAATCCAGAAAATGATATAGATTAAAATAAAGGTTCCGCTGGAGAAAATGGTCAGCAATACCCATATCAAACGAATCCAGATGGCATCCAGACCAATGTAGTGACCCAAACCTGAGGAAACGCCACCAATGTATTTGTTGTCCGGGTCGCGGAAAAGTTTTTTATACCCTTTTGTTTTTTGTTCAGATTGGTAATCAGATGAGGCGCCTGTATAGTCTTCATCTCCGATAGCATAATCTTCAGGTTGACCCATAATAGTGATGACTTCATCGAGTTCTTTCATGGTGATGACCTGTTTCTTAGAATCAATTTTTTCAGAAAATAATTCAGCGATACGTGCTTCGATATCTTTGATGATTTCGTCACGCCCCTGTGGGTCTGAAAAAGAACGTTTTATTGCATTGAGATAGCGGGTTAATTTTCCATAGGCATCTTCGTCGATGTGGAAAAAAGTTCCGGCCAGGTTAATGTTTACTGTTTTGTTCATGATTTTTTGTTTTGACGAGTTACTGTAGCCACTGCAATTTTCAATTCATCCCAGGTGCTGTCCAATTCTTTTAAGAATAACCTACCGGTTTCGGTAAGTTCATAATATTTTCTAGGCGGGCCGCTAGTAGATTCTTCCCAGCGGTAGCTCAACAGCCCCGCATTTTTAAGCCGGGTGAGAAGGGGGTAAACCGTTCCTTCCACAACCAGCATCTTAGCATCTTTCAGCGTTTCAAGAAGGTCTGAAGTATAAGCCTCTCCATCTTTTAATATGGAAAGAATACAGTACTCCAGTACTCCTTTGCGCATTTGTGCTTTAGTGTTCTCAATGTTCATACTAACAATTTTTTAATTGGGTTACTGCTGGAAGCTCTTCCATAAAAAATAACACTTCTTCAACCTCTATACGATTGATGTTTTGCATTACTTCAGATGAACTTACCGTAGCCGGGGCTAAAAACTCCATTACTACTGCCAACAAAATACTTACTAACGTGCTCATTTTTTGATTGATTTAAATGATTGATTTTTGATGATTGAATCCACTTTTGATTAAATGATAGTTTAATACCCATTAGATTACAATGCAAATATATATATTAAAACTGGTATTATGCAATACAAAGTACTAATGTTTAACATATAATTAACAAATTAATAGTTTATTTTTTGTGATGAAATATGGGTGTAATGCACTAAATTAGCGATGTTATGAAGTTTACACCCTCAAAAATTAATGGGTTCTTAATGCTTAAATTACCGGCTGCATTTTTTTGCGGAGTGCGGGTAATACACATTGAACCTTTGAATTGTGAAACCAAAGTGACCCATAGATGGATCAATCAAAACCCTTTTAATTCGCTTTATTTTGCCGTTCAGGCCATGGCGGCAGAGTTGAGTACCGGTGCGCTTGTGATGCAGCACATCAAAGCGAGCAATCAAAAAATAACCATGCTTGTTGCCAATCAAAAAGGGAACTATTCCAAAAAGGCAACCGGAACAATTGTTTTTAAATGTGATGATGGACAAAAAGTGATTGATGCTATTGCTGAAACCATAAAAACAGGGGAGGGTGTCACCTTTTGGATGACTTCAACAGGTACAGATGCGGCAGGAGATGTTGTTTCGGTTAACGAATTTGAATGGCGGATAAAATTAAAAAGCCAAGATTGATGGTTTTAATTTCAATTACCCAAAAGAATTATTTTTTTGACTTTACCATCATTTCCAGCATATCCCACATTTCGGGTGTTACCATTTCAAGCAGATTGAATTGGCCGGCGCCTTTCAGCCATTCACCACCATCGATAGTAATGACTTCACCGTTGAGGTAATGAGCAAAATCAGAAACCAGATAGGCCGCTAAGTTGGCCAGTTCCTGATGATCTCCCACGCGTTTCAGGGGTACTTTTTTGGCCAGATCAAATTTTTCTTTGAGTTCGCCGGGTAGCAACCTGTCCCAGGCACCTTTGGTTGGGAAGGGTCCGGGAGCAATGGCATGATGACGAATGCCATATTTGGCCCATTCCACCGCCAGAGAACGGGTCATGGCCAATACTCCGGCTTTGGCCGTTGCACTAGGCACCACATAAGCTGAACCTGTCCAGGCGTAAGTGGTTACTATGTTGACCACCGTTTTATTGGTTTCTTTTTTATCGATCCAATATTTGCCGAAAGCAAGGGTGCAGTTTTTACTTCCTTTTAAAACAATATCAATTATGGTATCGAAAGCGTTTGCAGAAAGTCGCTCTGTGGGCGATATAAAATTTCCTGCAGCGTTATTTAGCAATACATCTACCTGGCCAAACTCAGCAACTGATGCTTCAACCATAGCTTCTACCTCGTCGTAATTTCTTACATCACAAGCCACAGAAAGTACTTTTCCACCGGTAGCGGCTTCCATTTCCTTAGCGGTATTTTGAAGTTTTTCCAGGTTTCTGGAAGTGATCACAACATTGGCACCCAATTCCAGGAAGTAAGTCGCCATGGATTTACCGAGCCCGCTACCACCTCCGGTAACTACTATGGTTTTTCCTTTAAGGGCATCGTCGCGGAGCATTTTTTGGTTGTAGTTCATTCAGTTTAACTGTTTATAGTTTATAGTTTGAGCGTTTGGTTTTGTTGAGGTCGATATGTATCACAAAATTGTCTGTTTTTTCAATTTTGTTTTTACGTGGTAAGCGGTTGATTTGTGCGCTAAGCAAAAAGAAACGCCAAACCCGTTCGCCGCCTGAAAGTTTTAAAAATTCTTTCAATTGTTGTTTTTTGCTTTCTTGTTTGGTTTGGAATTTCAGTTCCATAGTGTAAAAATAAGTATTTATGCCCTAAAGTAAACTTCCCTTAGCCATATTTTAAATAAAGGGTCAAGAAAGGTGATTTCATTACTAAAAGTGTCTATAATCTCTTTTTGGACAAGGGCTTCTTTTGAACGGATAACATTGGAAGAAGAGGTGAGTTTATACTTTTTGATGATTTCTTTTGAGGTTACTTTTTCTTCTTCATTTGCATAAGCCTGCAGCAAGTTGAGTTGTAAATTGGTTAATCCATCTATTTCTTTACTAAAAATAATGTCATATTGATTGAGTAAGTAACTCAATCCTTGCTCGATGGATTGTTCCTCACAGTTTTCCCGGGTATGTAGCCAAATGCTGTTGGCAAGTTGCTGCACAAAATAAGGGTGGTTCTCTACCAGGTTTGCGATGTGTCTGGCATTCGCAATGGAAATTTTTTTCAAGGTGTTTTTAAACTTTCTTTGAATGTATTTTGCCCATTCCTCATTTTCAATTTTGTTCAGGAACATGGTTTCCCCAAATTTGTAAAAAGGCATGGATTTGCTTTCAAACAGCTCGCTCATCATGTGTTGTTTACTGCCATAGAGTACATAAGTGCAATGTTGATGATGTTGCCATACGGCTCTTAGTTTTTTTTGAAACCCCAGGGTGTCATCATAATGTGCTATATTTTGAAACTCATCAAGACAAACAATCAAGTGTATGTTTTTTACTTTTGAAATTATCTCCGGAAGTTCAAGTATTTCCTGAGGGTTTTTTTTGATTTCTTGCCAGTTAAATGATACCGAAAATTGTTCATTGGGGTTTACCCCAAAGCTAAACTGTGGTATGATTTGTTTAAAAAACAATTTTGCTTTTTCAAGCCGTTCTTCCCATTTTGTATAAGACGTTTTGAGGATTTCCGTAGCAAAATAATTGTAGAATTCTTCTTCATTTCGGGTGCTGAACAAATCGATAAAGCAAAATTTTACTTTCTTGTTTTTCTTTTCCATTTCCCTGGAAACTTTAAGCATCAAAGATGATTTACCCCACCTTCGGGGCGAAATTAAAACAAGATTGATTTTTGAAACCAATATCTTACTGATACTTTCAATTTCGGTCAACCTATTGATAAAATAGCTGTCGTCAATTACTTTGCCATATTTGAATGGAAGATTCATACTACAAATGTAGTCATTTTACAAAAACTAACAACTTTGTTACTAACAAAGTTGTTACTAACAAGGTTGTTAGTTATAAAAATTTGTTTATTTAAACAGAATCAATCAAAATCTGAAGAATTTCAATGGCAGCATCGCTTATTCTTGTTCCGGGACCGTATACGGCAACAGCACCCGCATCAAAAAGATACTGATAATCCTGTTGCGGAATCACGCCGCCCACAATCACCATAATGTCTTCACGGCCATACTTTTTGAGTTCTTCAATTACCTGAGGTACGAGTGTTTTGTGCCCGGCAGCCAGAGAAGAAACGCCCAGAATATGCACATCGTTTTCCACGGCTTGCTTGGCGGCTTCCTTAGGTGTTTGGAATAGGGGACCAATATCCACATCAAAGCCCACATCAGCATAGCCGGTAGCGACTACTTTGGCACCGCGATCGTGACCGTCCTGACCCATTTTGGCTATCATAATGCGCGGTCTGCGTCCTTCCAGTTCGGCAAAACGGTTGGCCATTTCACGGGCTTTTTCAAATGAAGGGTCTTTCTTAATTTCTTTGCTATACACGCCGCTGAATGATTTGATTTGTGCTTTGTACCTGCCAAATTCAGTTTCCAGTGCGTCACTGATTTCACCCAGTGTTGCCCGTTCCCTGGCAGCTTCTATGGCTAAAGCTAATAAATTCCCGCGAAAGCGGGAATCTTTTGAAGCAGTTTCAGTACTATCTATCAAATTTATTGATTTTTTTGCAGCTTCCGTCAATTTTGTTAAAGCAGCGGTCACTTTTTCAGAATTACGTTCTGATTTGATTTTGTTTAGCCGTTCTATTTGTGACAAACGCACCTTTTGGTTATCGACATCCAGTATCTGAAGCGGGTCTTCCTGTTCCAGACGGTATTGGTTTACACCCACAATAATGTCTTGTCCGCTGTCAATGCGCGCCTGTTTTCTGGCTGCTGCTTCTTCAATGCGCATTTTGGGAATGCCGGCTTCTATCGCTTTGGTCATTCCGCCCAGTTCTTCCACTTCTTCAATGAGTTTCCATGCTTTTTCTGCGATGTCGTTGGTGAGTTTTTCAACATAATGACTTCCCGCCCAGGGGTCAACCGTGCGGGTGATTTCGGTTTCCTGCTGAAGGTATATTTGTGTATTCCGAGCTATACGCGCCGAAAAATCGGTAGGCAAAGCAATGGCTTCATCCAGTGCATTGGTGTGCAGCGACTGGGTTCCGCCAAAGACGGCTGCTGCGGCTTCAATACAGGTGCGGGCTACATTGTTGAAGGGGTCTTGTTCGGTCAAACTCCAACCACTGGTTTGGCAATGGGTGCGCAGGGCGAGTGATTTTTCATTTTTGGGATTGAATTGTTTGACGATTTTCGCCCAAAGGACTCGGGCAGCACGCATTTTTGCAATTTCCATAAAGTGATCCATCCCAATGGCCCAAAAGAACGATAGACGTGGAGCAAATGTATCAATGTCCATTCCGGCGGCGATGCCTGTTCTCAAGTATTCCAACCCATCTGCTAAAGTGTATGCCAGTTCGATCTCACAGGTAGCCCCGGCTTCCTGCATATGGTAACCCGATATACTGATGGAGTTGAACTTGGGCATGTTTTTAGAAGTATATTCAAATATATCCGAAACGATTTTCATCGAGGGAGTGGGCGGGTAGATGTAGGTATTACGCACCATAAACTCCTTCAGGATGTCATTTTGAATGGTTCCTGACAGCAAGCCTGGTGAAACGCCTTGTTCTTCCGCAGCAACGATATAAAAGGCCATGATTGGTAATACGGCACCGTTCATGGTCATAGAAACGCTCATTTCGTTCAACGGAATCTGATCAAAAAGTATTTTCATGTCCTCCACGCTGTCAATAGCCACTCCGGCTTTGCCCACATCGCCTTGTACGCGCTCGTGGTCGCTGTCATATCCGCGGTGGGTGGCTAAGTCAAAAGCTACTGAAAGTCCCTTTTGTCCGGCTGCAAGATTTCTGCGGTAAAAGGCATTGCTTTCTTCAGCAGTTGAAAACCCGGCATACTGACGAATGGTCCAGGGTTTTTGGACATACATCGTCGAGTAGGGACCGCGTAAATAGGGGGGGATTCCTGCTGCAAAGGAGCCCCCCTTAATCCCCCCGAAGGGGGGAGATATGGTGTCAGAATTACTTAGTTTAATATGTTGAATGTTTTTTCTACTCATTTTGATTGGTATTCTAATGTAATCAGCGTGTTAAATTTCACTGTCAAGCTGTTTAAAAAATCCCTATATTTCTAATGCACTTTGCGGATTTTTTAGATAGTTATCTGTTCGTTCCCTCACCTGATCAATTTGCCATTGTGGTATTTGATACTCGCCTGAGGCAGGAAAGATGATAACTTCCACTTCTTCCGCATTGAAACCTGAAGGCAAAGTAATGTGAATTTCACGATCAATCACTTTGACAATTTTTCTGATTGCTTCCATAGTTTTTTATTTATTCAAATATAGGCATTTGAGTAGAAACCTACTCATTTCCAAGTCGTTCTTGTTCGGTTTTTTCGGCCAGTCTTTTTTCTATAATGGGTTCGATGAGGGTTTTTCTGGGTTTTGTTTTCACGAATGGATACAACTCCAATTCGTTTTTCATCCGGTCGTTTGGGTTGGGGTATTTGTTGGTTCCCAGAAGTGTTTTTTTACCTTGGTCAAAATCTTCCTGCTCTTTTGACGCACTTTCTTTGATTTTTTTTTGGATGGTTCCTTCTTTCAGCTGATTTAAAATCCCACCTCCGGCTTCAATTTCTTTAAAAACCTCAAGTGCTTTTTCGGCCAATTGACGGGTGAGTGTTTCTATATACAACGTGCCTTCCGCCGGATTTTTTTCAGTGTCAAAATAACTTTCGTGCTTTAAAATGAGCAATTGGTTGCGTGAAATGCGTTCGCCAAATTCGTTGCTTTTGTGGTAAATACCATCATAAGGTAAATTGCAAACAGTATCAGCTCCGCCCAGCACCGCACTCATACATTCGGTGGTGGTGCGCAGCATATTGACGTTGTAGTCATAGAGGGTTTTGTTGCGCTTTGAAGGTGTGGCTATGATGCGGCAGTTTTCGCTTAAAGCATATTCTTTAGCCAAAGCTGTATAAAGCTTACGCAATGCCCTGATCTTTGCAATTTCAAAAAAGTAATTGCTGCCCACCGCCACTTTAAAAATCACTTGTGTTTCTGAACTGATTTGACCTTCAAAAGCATTGAAATATTCATTGGCGTGTGCCAGGGCATAAGCGAGTTGCTGCACGATGGTTGCTCCTGCGTTTTGATAAAGCGAACTATCTATACCCAATGTTTGTGTGTATTTTAAGCAGTTTCCAAGCGCATTAAAATCTTCTTTGAGCGATTGGTGCCAATTGCCTTCCTGAGCATGGTGGTGAATGATGTCGTTTAAGACAAATACGTTCGCTTTCGCGAAAGCGGGATGAACACAGAATTTAGTGTCCAAAAATTTTAGGTCAAAATAGTACAACGCCTTTTCGTTGAGCTCTTTAAAAAGTTTGTTAACGTCAAATGGTTTTTCTGAAGT
>NZ_JCBCCK010000290.1:0-10689 GCF_059864935.1 Planktosalinus sp. | reverse complement strand
GCTTGATTGATTACCTCACCTAAATCCAAATCGGTTTGGGTAATTGTATAAGTTGCTGTATAAATCCAAACTTCATCAGTGTCTAAGTTTCCATCGTTGTTGGTATCTCCACCAACAAAATCTATTGAAACAACCGGGTTTGGATTCTCAAATAAAGGATCTGTTATTACAACATTCGAAATTGGAGCATCTCCGGTATTATAAACACTGAATGTGTAGATGATGGTATCTCCAACTACGGTACAATCACCGCTATTCATTAAATCTCCTTCTTTTACTAAAGCTATTGAACAGTTACTAAGTGTCAAAGTAACGGCAGTTCTAACTGAGCTAACACAAGTTGGGTCTGAATCACTTACTGCCTCTGCCCAATATGTAACACTTCCAATAGTATTCAAAATAGGATTCGCAACAACATTTCCTCCTACAGCAGCGTCATACCAAACAACGGATTCGTCAGGCCCAACAGTTACTGCATCATTTGCATCCAAAGTTTGAATTGGATTTGTTGCACATTCTGAAATATCTCCGGTACTGACAGGTGCATCTGGTGTAGATGCTACATCATCTATTATGATCTCCGTTTCGTCAGATACACAAGTGGTATCGTTGATGTCCCTTACCGTGACCTGATAAGTTCCGGCTACCAATCCTGAAAATACTACCCCGGACTGATAGTTTGTTCCGTCTATGCTGTATTCAAGGTTCGCTCCTAATGGTGCTGTTACCGTGATGGTTCCTGTTGGATTTGCACAAGTCGGTTGGGTAACTGTTACCGCAGGGGCTGCCGGTACATCCGGTGCTGCGTTGATTGTTACTTCCGTTTGATCCGATACACAAGTGCTATCGTTTGTGTCCCTTACGGTTACCTGATAAGTTCCGGCTACCAATCCTGTAAATACTACCCCGGACTGATAGTTTGTTCCGTCTATGCTGTATTCAAGGTTTGCTCCTAATGGTGCTGTTACCGTGATGGTTCCTGTTGGATTTGCACAGGTCGGTTGGGTAACTGTTACCGCAGGGGCTGCTGGAATTTCTGTAATAGTAAAAGTTGTAGTCGCTTGTTTTACACAAGTAGCATTACCATAGGTATAAGTTATTACATATGTTCCCGGCAAACTATTTGCAACATTAATCTCCCCGGTATTAGGATTTAAATCAAGTCCTGCCGGTGTAGAAGTATATGTTCCTCCTGGTAATCCGGTTTGTGTAACCATTACCGGATCTGAGTCACTACATACTGAATTTGGCTCATAGCTTATTTCAGCTGTTACAAAATCAAATTGAACCTGAATAGGCTCAACAAAATCGTTAAGTGCAGCTGTAAGGGAATTTGAATTTTTAGTTTTGATTAATAAGGTTTTAAAACTTGCCCCGAGACACGGATTAGGTAAACTCTCTAAGATAGCTGTAATATTAATTACACCTTCCACAAATTGAAGCGGGTTATAAGTGGCTGTACCAAAAGAACCAAAAGGAACGGGCACAGGGTTCTCATTAGTTCTAGCAAAAATATTGTTTGCATCTGTGGGCTGTAACACATACCCAAAATTTCCTCCACCAACATCTTTCCACATATAGAAAAACACTGTCGCTACGGAGCCGCCATTTCCATATTCAACTGTTAACAAAATATCGTTTATTGTTCTACCTCCGTGAGGACCGGCAGAGTTAAACCCAAAGCTGTTATTTGTAGTTAAAGTATTTTGATAAAATTCAAAATCAATATAACTCGTCCCATTTGTTGTTCTTCTATCACTTGCAACAAATACCCACTCGTTATTATTGACATCGGTTGCAATGTGATACATTGCATTGTGAATATCACCTTTGCCTGTTGCTGAAGAATTTGACCAGGTCCAGTCTAACGGGTTATCGTTGGCCTTAGAACCTCCGGTAAAAACGTTATCTGTATTTGAATTATACAAGTCCCATACCAATCCTGTAGTTAAAGGATTTACAGGTGTTCCGTCATTATTAAGAACAAAGCCTCCACTTCCTGCGGGACCTTGAACCCAGTCTCCTGCACCTGCCGGATTATTTGATTGTAAATTTCCATCAATACTAAAACCACCGTTAGGCTCAATTACCTGAACGACTTGTGCATCAGCTGCGCTATAAACAAACACTAATAAAATGCAAAAAACAGATGTCTTAATTGAATTGAAAAAAGTAAAGTTTTTCATGATATATCTTATGTTGTTGTCTGGTTTGATCAAAAATCAGTTCAAATATAAGTAGGAATTTACTTATTCATTATGAGAATTTTAACTATTAGACCAAATGACAAATTGTATCGTTGAACAGCGCAAAAAGACAAAATTTCAATACTTTTTTTGTAGGAAAAGTATTTACATTTATACGTAGTTATGTGTATTTTAAAGACCTAACTAACTTTTATATTGTCAGAAATCTTGAATATTAAATATTCCTTTTTCGATTTGAATACACTGAAAACTAAGCCTATCTTTGCCAAAATTTTTTGAATGAGTTTTACGAAAGAAATCGCAAGAAGAAGAACCTTTGGAATTATCTCCCACCCCGACGCAGGCAAAACCACCTTGACTGAAAAGCTTTTACTTTTTGGAGGTGCCATACAGGAAGCCGGTGCCGTAAAGTCAAATAAGGTTAAAAAAGGAGCCACAAGTGACTTTATGGAAATTGAAAGGCAGAGAGGCATTTCAGTTGCAACTTCAGTGCTTGCATTTGAATATAACGGGTTTAAAATCAACATCCTGGACACCCCCGGTCACAAAGATTTTGCTGAAGACACTTTCAGGACATTAACCGCTGTCGATAGTGTTATTGTGGTTATTGATGTTGCAAAAGGAGTTGAGGAACAAACAGAAAAACTGGTTAACGTTTGCAGAATGAGAAACATTCCCATAATTGTTTTTATCAACAAACTCGATCGTGAAGGTAAGGATGCCTTTGAACTCCTTGACGAAATTGAACAAAAGCTTAAACTTAGTGTAACGCCTTTAAGCTTTCCTATTGGTATGGGATATGACTTTAAAGGTATTTACAATATTTGGGAGAAAAACATCAACCTATTTACAGGTGATCCAAAAAGAGACATTGAAGAAACCATAGAAATTTCTGATTTAAACGCTGCTGAACTTACTGATCTAATAGGCGATAAGGCTGCAAACAAATTAAGGGATGAACTTGAATTGGTTGAAGGCGTCTATCCTGAATTTTCTAAAGAAGATTATCTTTTAGGAAACCAACAACCGGTATTTTTCGGCTCTGCCTTGAATAATTTTGGGGTGAGAGAGCTGTTGGATTGTTTTACCGAAATTGCGCCAACACCACGACCTAAAGAAAGTGATACCCGCCTTGTAAAGCCTGATGAAAAAGAATTCAGTGGATTTGTATTTAAAATCCATGCCAATATGGATCCAAAACACCGCGACAGGCTGGCCTTTATAAAAATCGTTTCTGGCACTTTTGAGCGAAACAAAGCATACCTTCACGTGAGAAACAATAAAAAAATGAAGTTTTCAAGCCCCAATGCTTTTTTCGCAGAGAAGAAAGAAATAGTGGACATCTCCTACCCCGGTGATATTGTTGGGTTGCATGACACAGGAAGTTTTAAGATTGGTGATACTTTAACTGAAGGTGAATTGATGCAATACAAAGGCATCCCCAGCTTTTCGCCAGAATTTTTCAGATACATCAACAATGCAGACCCCATGAAAACCAAGCAGCTGGAAAAAGGAATTGACCAGTTGATGGACGAGGGTGTTGCTCAATTGTTCACTTTGGAAATGAACGGGAGAAAAGTTATAGGAACTGTTGGTGCGCTTCAATTTGAAGTTATTCAATACCGCCTGGAACACGAATATGGTGCAAAGTGTAGTTATGAAAACCTAAATGTTTACAAGGCATGTTGGGTTGATCCTAAAGACCCAAAAAGTGAAGAATTTAAAGATTTCCTCAGGGTAAAGAATAAGTTTCTGGCAAAAGACAAAAGAGGACAACTGGTGTTTTTTGCAGATTCACAGTTTACGCTTCAAATGACGAAGGATAAATATCCTAATGTGAAACTACATTTTGTTTCAGAATTTAAATAAAAAAAGCCTTGCAGTTTGCAAGGCTTTTTTAAGTTTTACGCTTCACCCGTAGGTCCAAAATTCAGTGGAATGGGCGGTTGTTCAAAATCTTTTATCTCGCCGTGAGCATTCTCAAAACGTTTGATATTGTCATTCAAAGCCTTCAAAAAGCGCTTGGCGTGTTGAGGCGTTAGAATGATTCTCGATTTTACCTTACTCTTTGGCGCACCTGGCATAATGGTAACAAAATCAACTACAAATTCTGATGCTGAGTGGTTGATTATTGCCAAGTTACTGTAAATGCCCTGAGCAATATTTTCATCAAGTTCAATGTTGATTTGACCCTGTTTTGGTTTATTTTGATTGTCTGCCATAATAAAAAATGGTGTTAATGAAAAAACAGATTCCCGCTTTCGCGGGAATTTGTTAATTATAGTTTACTTCTTGTTTTTCCTCTGTCATTTCTTTGAGTTCTTCTTTAGAGCCCACCAAGAAATGATCATAATCTCTCAAGCCTGTACCTGCAGGAATCTTGTGTCCAACAATTACGTTTTCCTTCAGTCCTTCCAGATAGTCAATTTTACCGCTTACGGCCGCTTCATTCAACACTTTTGTTGTTTCCTGGAACGAAGCCGCAGAAATAAATGACTTGGTTTGCAGAGAGGCTCTTGTAATACCCTGTAATATAGGTATTGCAGTTGCGGCAACGGCATCACGTGCATCAACCAAAGCCTTGTCAGAACGTTTCAGGTTTGAGTTTTCATCCCTCAAATCTCTTGCTGTAATGATTTGACCTGCTTTAAACACTTCGCTATCACCGGAATCAACTACCACCTTCATTCCAAAGATTTTGTCGTTCTCTTCGGTAAAGTCATTTTTATGTGCAAGTTGATCTTCAAGGAAAATTGTATCTCCCGGATCGTCAATCCTAACTTTTCTCATCATTTGTCTTACAACCACCTCAAAATGCTTATCATTGATTTTTACCCCCTGAAGGCGATAAACTTCCTGAACCTCATTTACAAGATATTGTTGAACAGCTGATGGGCCTTTTATTTTAAGGATGTCTTCTGGAGTTACTGAACCGTCAGAAAGTGGCATACCGGCTTTCACAAAATCATTCTCCTGAACCAGGATTTGATTGGTCAATTTTACCAAGTATTTCTTTACTTCACCAAGCTTGGATTCAATAACAATCTCTCTGTTTCCTCTTTTGATTTTTCCGAAAGAAACCACACCGTCAATTTCTGAAACAATTGCAGGGTTTGAAGGATTTCGTGCCTCAAACAATTCTGTCAATCGCGGAAGTCCACCGGTGATATCGCCTGCTTTTGCAGAACGCCGTGGAATCTTAACCAAAACCTTACCGGTTTTAATTTTCTCACCATCATCAACCATAATGTGGGCTCCCACAGGCAAGTTGTATGACCTAACGGTATTTCCTTTAGTATCCTGGATCAAAAGCGTTGGAATAAGCTTTTTGTTTCTAGATTCTGAAATTACTTTTTCCTGGAATCCTGTTTGTTCATCGATTTCAACCTGGAATGAGACTCCTTGCTCAATATCTTCATAGGCAATTTTTCCGGGGAATTCTGAAATAATAACACCGTTGTATGGATCCCATTTACAAATTACATCTCCCTTGGTAATCTTACTTCCATTCTTAATGAAAATATGTGAGCCGTAAGGAATGTTGTTTGTACTAAGAGTGATACCTGTTTTATCATCAACAAGTTTCAATTCTGATGTTCTGGAAATTACAATATCAACCGGCTGACCTTCAGGGTTTTCTCCTTTAACGGTAACCAGTTCGTCGATTTCTGCAATACCATTAAACTTGGCTAAAAGTTTATTTTCTTCAGATACACCTCCTGCAACACCACCCACGTGGAATGTTCTCAACGTAAGCTGGGTTCCGGGTTCACCGATAGACTGTGCAGCAATAACACCAACAGCTTCACCTTTCTGAACCATTTTGCCGGTAGCAAGGTTTCTTCCGTAACAAAGTGCACAAATCCCTTTTTCGGCTTCACAAGATAAGGCTGACCTTACTTCTATTGCTTCAAGTGGTGATTTACTGATTCTGTCTGCAATATCGTCATGAATATGACCTCCTGCTTCAACATAAACTTCACGCGTTATCGGATCAATTACATCATTCAATGCAATTCGACCAACGATTCTTTCTGAAAGAGATTCAACAATTTCGTCGTTTTTCTTAAGTGCCTTTATTTCAACACCTCTTAAAGTACCACAATCGTGAGTTTGAATAATTACGTCCTGTGAAACATCCACAAGTCTTCTGGTCAGGTAACCGGCATCTGCCGTTTTAAGCGCAGTATCGGCAAGACCTTTACGTGCACCGTGAGTTGAGATAAAGTATTCCAGAATCGAAAGTCCTTCCTTAAAGTTTGAAAGAATCGGGTTTTCAATAATTTCCCCACCACCGGCGGTTGATTTTTTAGGCTTGGCCATCAAACCACGCATACCGGTCAACTGGCGAATTTGTTCCTTAGAACCCCTTGCCCCGGAGTCAAGCATCATATACACCGAGTTGAATCCTTGTTGGTCTTCTCTAATACGTTTCATAGAAAGTTCAGTCAACGCAGCATTGGTTGAGGTCCAGATGTCAATAACCTGATTGTAACGCTCATTGTTTGTAATGAGACCCATGTTATAGTTCATCATAATGGCATCTACCTGCTCATTGGCATCATCAATCATGGTGTACTTTTCCGGCGGGATGATAATATCACCAAGGCTGAATGACAATCCGCCCTTAAATGCATATTCATAACCCATATCCTTGATGTTGTCCAAAAACCCTGAAGTTGTTGGTACATCGGTAATTTTTAGAATTTTTCCAATAATATCACGAAGCGACTTTTTAGTCAATACTTCATTAAAGAATCCTGCTTTTTCCGGAACGGCTTTGTTGAACAGAACCCTGCCTACAGTGGTTTCGATAATTTGATTTACAAGTTCACCTTTATCGTTGAAGTCTTTGGTCCTAACTTTGATTCCGGCGTTTAGCTCTACCCTCTTTTCATTATAGGCTATAATAACTTCTTCGTCAGAATAGAACGTCAAACCTTCACCAACTACTTTATGTTCTTCAGTTGATGTTCTGAGTTTGGTCATATAATACAGACCCAAAACCATATCCTGGGAAGGAACAGTAATAGGCGAACCGTTTGCAGGGTTCAATATATTATGTGATGCAAGCATCAAAAGTTGAGCTTCAAGAATTGCTTCAGGCCCCAAAGGTAAATGCACAGCCATCTGGTCACCATCAAAATCGGCATTAAAAGCCGTACATGAAAGCGGGTGTAACTGGATTGCTTTTCCTTCAATCAGTTTCGGCTGGAATGCCTGAATACCTAGACGGTGAAGCGTTGGAGCACGGTTAAGCAGTACCGGGTGTCCTTTTAGAACATTTTCTAAAATATCCCATACAACAGGCTCTTTCTTGTCAATTATTTTCTTGGCTGATTTTACGGTTTTCACAATTCCTCTTTCTATCAGTTTTCTGATAACGAAAGGCTTATAAAGTTCAGCAGCCATATCTTTTGGAATACCACACTCAAACATTTTCAACTCAGGTCCAACAACAATTACCGAACGCGCTGAATAATCAACACGCTTACCAAGCAAGTTTTGACGGAAACGTCCCTGCTTCCCTTTTAATGAATCTGAAAGAGACTTTAAAGGTCTGTTGGCATCAGTTTTTACTGCTGAAGACTTTCTGGTGTTGTCAAACAATGAATCCACCGATTCCTGAAGCATACGTTTTTCGTTACGTAAAATTACTTCCGGCGCTTTTATTTCAACCAATCTTTTCAGACGGTTGTTTCTGATAATTACCCTGCGGTAAAGGTCATTCAAATCTGAAGTTGCAAAACGTCCTCCATCAAGCGGCACAAGAGGTCTTAGTTCCGGCGGAATAACTGGGATGACTTTCATAATCATCCATTCCGGTTTGTTCTCACGGTTGAAGTTTGATTCTCTTAGTGCTTCAACAACCTGAAGTCTTTTAAGGGCTTCGGTTTTACGTTGCTTTGAGGTTTCGTTATTGGCCTTGTGTCTCAAGTCATATGAAAGTACATCAAGGTCAATGCGCTGCAGAAGTTCAATTAAACATTCTGCACCCATTTTAGCGATAAACTTGTTTGGGTCAGCATCTTCAAGATATTGGTTTTCCTGTGGAAGTGTGTCTAAAATGTTCAGGTATTCTTCTTCTGTAAGGAAATCCATTTTCTGAACCGGTTCGCCTTCTTCATTTTTCGCGATACCTGGCTGTATAACCACATAACGCTCATAATAAATAATCATATCCAGTTTCTTGGAAGGTAATCCAAGAAGGTAACCAATCTTGTTTGGAAGTGATCTGAAATACCAGATATGCGCAATGGGCACCACAAGGTTGATGTGGCCCACTCTGTCACGTCTTACTTTTTTCTCTGTAACTTCTACACCACAACGGTCACAAACGATACCTTTATAACGGATTCTCTTATACTTTCCGCAGGCACATTCATAATCTTTTACAGGTCCAAAGATGCGCTCACAAAACAATCCGTCGCGCTCTGGTTTATGAGTACGGTAGTTGATTGTTTCGGGCTTTAAAACCTCACCTCTTGACTCTGCCAAGATGGCTTCCGGGGAAGCCAGACCGATAGAAATCTTGTTGAATTTCTGAGCAGTGTAATTGTCTCTATTTTTTGCCATAATGCTATAAAAATTCTTTAATTAAATGTTGCTCTTAAGAGCTTTTTGAACAAAACACGATTAAACTATTAATGTGTTATTCCTCTAATCTAATGTCCAATCCAAGGCCTTTAAGCTCGTGCATCAATACATTAAACGATTCCGGCAAGCCGGGTTCAGGCATAGTTTCGCCTTTAACAATGGCTTCATAGGTTTTTGCTCTACCCACCACGTCATCAGACTTCACTGTCAAAATCTCTCTAAGCGTTGCTGATGCTCCGTATGCTTCAAGTGCCCAAACCTCCATCTCTCCAAAACGCTGTCCACCAAACTGTGCTTTACCTCCAAGAGGTTGCTGGGTGATAAGCGAGTATGGTCCAATGGAACGGGCGTGCATCTTGTCATCAATCAAGTGGCCCAGTTTCAACATATAAATTACCCCAACAGTTGCCGGTTGATCGAATCGATCTCCGGTGCCACCGTCATAAAGGTAAGTATGTCCAAATCTTGGGATTCCTGCTTCATCAGTCAATTCATTGATCTGATCTAAAGTTGCACCGTCAAAAATTGGCGTTGCAAACTTTCTACCCAGTTTTTGACCGGCCCAGCCCAATACAGTTTCATAAATCTGTCCGATGTTCATACGCGATGGTACACCAAGTGGGTTAAGGACAATATCAACTGCGGTTCCGTCTTCAAGGAATGGCATGTCTTCTTCTCTTACGATTCTGGCAACAATACCTTTGTTTCCGTGACGTCCTGCCATTTTATCACCCACTTTAAGTTTACGCTTTTTAGCGATGTAAACTTTGGCAAGTTTTAAAATTCCGGCCGGAAGCTCATCTCCTACAGAGATGGTGAACTTTTCACGTCTCAGGTTACCCTGAAGGTCGTTCTCCTTAATCTTATAGTTGTGCAACAAGTCTGCAACAAGACGGTTTGTATCGTCATCGGTTGTCCAGGTTCCTTGTGTTAAATGCGTATAGTCATAAACAGCATTAAGCATTTTAAGCGTGAATTTTTTTCCTTTCGGGAAAATTTCCTCACCCAAATCATTCATAACACCCTGAGCAGTTTTGCCACCAACAATTGCAAAAAGTTTTTCAACAAGCACATCTTTCAACTCGTTGAATTTTGTTTCATATAGAACCTCTAATTCTGCAATGTCTTCTTTGTCCTTTGCTCTTTTGCGTTTATCCTTTATCGCTCTTGCAAAAAGTTTTTTATCAATTACAACTCCGTTAAGTGATGGAGAGGCTTTTAGGGAAGCATCTTTTACATCACCTGCTTTGTCACCAAATATCGCACGAAGTAATTTTTCTTCGGGTGTTGGGTCGCTTTCACCTTTTGGAGTGATTTTTCCGATAAGGATATCACCGGGCTTAACTTCAGCACCAATGCGAATCATACCGTTTTCGTCAAGGTCTTTTGTGGCCTCTTCTGAAACGTTGGGTATATCATTGGTCAACTCTTCATTACCCAGTTTGGTATCTCTAACTTCAAGTGAATACTCATCGATATGAATCGAGGTGAACACATCATTTCTTACCACTTTTTCAGAAATCACGATCGCATCCTCAAAGTTATACCCTTTCCAGGGCATAAAGGCCACTTTCAAGTTTCTACCAAGAGCCAACTCACCATTTTCAGTGGCATAACCTTGACATAAAACCTGTCCTTTAGCTACCCTGTCGCCTTTCTTAACAATTGGCTTCAGGTTGATACAAGTTCCTTGGTTTGTTTTTCTGAATTTTACCAGATTGTATGAAGTCACGTCACTGTCAAATCTCACAAGACTTTCTTCTTCAGTGCGGTCATACTTGATTCTAACCTGGTCTGCATCTACATATTCAACCAGACCGTTTCCTTCGGCATTAATCAAAACCCTGGAGTCGCTGGCAACTTGTCTTTCAAGACCTGTACCCAC
>NZ_JCBCCK010000047.1:0-3637 GCF_059864935.1 Planktosalinus sp. | reverse complement strand
GGAATATGTTTCCCAAAAAACAGTGGTATTTATCAAAAACCCTGACTTGCTTTTCAGCGGGATTGATTCGCTTTACGCGAAAGCCGAAGAAACATTTTCAAAGATGGAACAGGGTATTAAACAGCTAACTCCTGAAACGCTTTTTTGCAATTCCGAAGTCCTAAAAGAGCAACTGGAAGTTTTTACAAAGGTTATTTTTCAAAAAAGTTTGAGCGATAAGAGCATTGACTTTAAAACCACTCCACAACCTTCATTCAACAAGCAGTTTGACCTGCTTATTCAAAACCTGAATGAAAACACGGCAGACGGTTATAAAAACTATATTTTCTGTTCATCAGCAAACCAAGCAAAACGCTTTCACGATATTTTTGAAGATGCTGAAGTCGATGTGAAACAATTTGAAACAGTAGTTTTTCCGCTCCATCTGGGTTTTATTGACCACCTTCAAAAAAATGTGTGCTATACAGACCATCAGATTTTTGAACGTTACCACAAGTTTCAGCTTAAAAACGGTTACGCTAAAAAACAAGCTATCACCCTAAAAGAGTTGACCAATCTGGAAATTGGTGATTATGTCACCCATATCGACCACGGAATCGGGAAATTTGGCGGCTTGCAAAAAATTGATGTGGAAGGTAAAAAACAAGAAGCCATTAAATTGGTTTACGGTGAAAGGGACATTCTTTACCTGAGCATTCACTCGCTTCACAAAATATCAAAATATAACGGCAAAGACGGGAAACCACCTAAAATATACAAGCTGGGTTCAAATGCATGGAAAGTTTTAAAGCAAAAAACCAAAACACGGGTTAAGGAAATCGCCTTCAACCTCATCGAGTTGTATGCCAAGCGAAAACTCCAAAAAGGGTTCGCCTTTGACCCTGATTCTTATTTGCAACACGAGTTGGAGTCTTCCTTTATTTATGAAGACACACCTGACCAAATCACCTCAACAGAAGACGTCAAGCGCGATATGGAAAGTGAGCAACCCATGGACCGTCTAGTGTGTGGTGATGTGGGCTTCGGCAAAACCGAAGTGGCGATACGAGCCGCTTTTAAAGCTGTGGACAACGGCAAACAGGTGGCCGTTTTAGTTCCCACGACCATTTTGGCATTTCAGCATTTCAAAACTTTTACCGAACGGCTTGCAGAAATGCCGGTCAATGTAGATTACCTCAACCGTTTCCGAACAACAAAAGAGCGGAACAATGTTCTTGAAAATCTCGCTAACGGCAAACTGGACATAGTGATAGGCACCCATCAACTCATCAACAAAGCCGTAAAATTCAAAGACCTAGGCTTGCTCATTATTGACGAGGAGCAGAAGTTTGGTGTGGCTGCAAAAGACAAGCTTAAACTTATCAAGGAAAATGTGGACACGTTGACATTAACTGCAACTCCCATTCCGCGGACATTGCAGTTCAGCTTGATGGCTGCACGGGATTTATCGGTCATCACCACTCCACCGCCTAACCGATACCCAATCGAAACTCATGTAATCCGTTTTTCTGAAGAGGTTATTCGCGATGGGATTAGTTATGAAATTTCGCGTGGCGGGCAGGTGTTTTTTGTGCACAACCGTATTGAAAATATCAAGGAAGTGGCAGGGATGGTGCAACGTTTGGTGCCTGATGCCAAAATTGGCATAGGTCACGGGCAGTTGGACGGAAAGAAACTGGAAAACCTGATGCTGGCGTTTATGAACGGTGAGTTTGATGTGCTGGTTTCCACAACCATTATAGAAAGCGGACTCGATGTACCCAATGCCAACACTATTTTTATCAACAACGCCAACAATTTCGGTTTAAGTGATTTGCACCAAATGCGAGGACGTGTGGGAAGAAGCAACAAAAAAGCATTTTGCTATTTCATCACTCCTGAATACTCTGCAATGACAGATGACGCCCGAAAACGAATCACGGCACTGGAGCAATTTTCAGAATTGGGCAGCGGACTTAATATTGCAATGAAAGATTTAGAAATTCGCGGTGCAGGTGATTTGCTCGGCGGTGAGCAAAGCGGGTTTATCAACGAAATTGGTTTTGATACCTATCAAAAAATACTTGCCGAAGCCATAGAAGAACTCAAGGAAAAAGAGTTTAAAGACCTTTACAAGGGCGAAAAAGATAAAAAATACATCAAAGAAACCGTTATTGACACCGATTTTGAAATCCTCTTCCCCGATGATTATGTCAATAACATTACCGAAAGACTCAACCTCTACAACAAACTCTCAGAACTCAAAACCGAAGAAGGCTTACAGCAATTTGAAAAAGAGCTTATAGACCGTTTTGGCAACCTGCCCGTTCAAGTAGCAGATTTGCTGGACAGTATTAGGATTAAATGGATTGCCATCACTATGGGTCTGGAGCGTGTGGTAATGAAACAAGGCAAGTTTGTGGGCTATTTTATTGCTGACCAACAATCAGGATTTTATCAAAGTGAATCGTTTCAAAAGGTGTTGCAGTTTGTGCAGTCTCAATCGGGCTTGGTAAAACTGAAAGAAAAAGAAACCCGCAACGGCTTGCGGTTGATTTTAAGTTTTGAACATGTACAATCGGTAAAGCAGGCTTTGAAGGTTTTAGAAAGGTTTTAGGCTTCCCAGCCCTCTCAGGGTTTTCCCGATGACTATCGGGACTGAGAGGGTTGAACTATTGTTTAATAAACTTTTTACTCACCCGCACTCCTGCCTCACTTTCAAGCACCACAAAATACAAACCCGGGTTGAATGCCTTTACGTCAATAGTCTTGTCACCGGTTTCAAGAGAATGCTTTTGCAATTGTTTGCCATTGAGGTCATAGGTTGTTGCTGTAACGGCTTGGTTTGAGCCGTTGTTTACATGCAAGGTTTCATTGACCGGGTTCGGGTATAAAGTAAAACTATTTTGACTAAAACTTGCTGCTGACAGCAACACACTGTTATATACCGCCCAGTCACCCTCACCGTTTTCTATGGTGAGTTGGTAATAGTTATTTACGGTTGCTATGGTGTAGGTGAAGGGGTTTTTAAAAACGTCTGTTTGTGATGTAGAATCCCAAAAGTGAAAAATAGAAAAATAGATCTCTCTATAAAAATTAAGATCAGAACTTGGTGCCACACATTCTCCAGTGAGGACACATTCATCAATTTCTGACAAATTCATCATGTTTCCTCCTGCATACGATGTTTTAGCCCAAAAACACATAAACTCACATAATGAAATAAATAACAAATTGTTTTTTTCATCAAATTCAGTTATTGCCGCTTCTGCAGTATAATAATTAGCTAAAATATAATCGACACTATTAACGTTTACTTTCTCCAAATACCAAGTATGGTTAAATAGTTCGGGGTCTTGGGCGTATAGCCATCCACCAGCCCCTCCAAGGGAGGGCAGTAAGAAAGCTATTGCAATTAAATTTACATAGAGTAATTTTATTTTTTTTAATTTTAAAATTTTCATATCGTTTTTTATTTAAAGCTTTAGTTAATTATCAATTGTTTGGCATGAACTGTCTGTCCGTCAACGGTCAATATAACCGCATAATGTCCCGGCGGGTATGTCTCTACTTTCAGGCTTCAATCCCGAAACTTCGGGACTAAAAAGAGTTAAACCTTAGTTATTCCTTTACAAACTTTTTACTCACCCGCTCTCCT
>NZ_JCBCCK010000023.1:0-2958 GCF_059864935.1 Planktosalinus sp. | reverse complement strand
AAAATTGGTCTTCGTCCCCTCCCGGAGCTGCAGTATAATCTACACAGTTTATCGTCGCTAAATCTATTGTTAAAGTATATGCTGTGGATGGTGAACTGGAAGTTGATATGACTATGAAGTAATCAAAACCGTCATACATCGGCACTTCTGCTATACCAAAGTCGTTGGTCGTGCCATCGCTTACCGCTCCGGCATAACAACTGCTTCCAATAGCATAACAACTTTCATATACAAATACTGCTGCATTATTGCTTGACAAACCGGAAAGCTCAATGCTGTACACCCCGCCTACTGATGGAGAGTACTGGTACACGACATCAGCGCCATCGAGGTAATCCCCACCGGAAGCATTGCAATCGTTACCCGGGCTTCCTTCATAATTGTTGCCGTAGGTTGAAGTGTTGGCTGTATGCACAAAAGGCAATGGCTCTGTCACCAGCTCGTCGGCCACATCATTGACCGTGGCAATCACTTCTACTCGCGGTGACGACTCACAGAGGATGTCCTGAGCGCTTATGGTCCAATCGAAGAAATAGTAATATGCAGTTGTTGTTCCAGTCAAAAAAGAACCACTAGTTATGGTTCCAACATTATTGGCAAGTGCATATGGAAAACTACTGTTTGCTGCTGTCATATTTCCTAAACCTACAGTTGTTCCAGAAGTGACTCTCAAAATACGGTAGTTCCCTACCGGAAGGTCGTGATTTATTGGAATCACAACAGGCACAGGAGTCGTTGTAGTTCCGCCACCCGGCATAGCCGCTATGGTTGTAAATACAATGTTGTTGCCGTCGTTAATATCACGTATATCCACCTGTATCTGACCAGCGGCTGCAGCTGTATTGAGCACCGTTACACTTTCTAAAGTAAAAGCTTCGGTCACCTGAAATACCAAGCCATAATTGTTTAAAGTTGAATTTGACAATGTTGTAGGATTTATTGCTCCTTGTCCAGTAAATGTTTCTCCGGTAATAGCTACTTCCGCAGCCCAAAACGAAGTGGTTTGCTCCAGTTCAGGGGTCCTGAAAGGAGAACCTTTTCCTGCCAAACTGCCACCTGTGGCTGCATCAAACCAAAAAATATCCGTATTGACCGCAGGCTCAGCACCCTGGGCCTCGAGTATCACAAAGCCTTCCCCACAAACCGCACCGGCCGTAGTGTTCAATATTTCCAAAGAAGTACAAGGCACCTCAGTGACCGTTATGGCCAGGGCAGCACCTTCACAACCCTGAAAACTCTGGGTCACATAATAAGTCGTCAAATCCACCAAAACCGTATCGTCAGGTATAACAGTTGTCATGGCCACATCACTGTACCACGTCAGCTCTGAACCTGTAACATCCAAGTCTGCCAAGGTCTGTCCGTCTATAAAATTCTGGGCAGTGGGTCCGGTGGGAGCCGGAAAATTGGCACAAGTAGTGCCATTGATAGTCAGTGTGTAGTTCATCGACACTGTTGGGTCTGCAGATGAAACCACGATAAAGTATTCTTCAGTGTCATCTACCGCTACCTGAAAACTATGGGTGCCCGTGGTGTCGTTCACTGAGCCTTCAGCAAAACAAGAAGCTCCAATATCCAAACAGCTCTCATAAATAAATACACCGGAATAAGGCTCGCTTAATCCGGAAAGTTCTACTGTTAAAATATAATTGTCATCAGCGGTGTATTTGTAAACAACATCGTTGCCGTTTAAATACTGACCTGTAGTTCCACAGTTACTGCCGGGGATCCCGGAATAATTGTTAAAGTAAGTTGCGGTATTGTCCGTATGTGTATAGGGCAATGAAAGTACATCCAAATCTGCATTATTGTCCACAGTGGCAATCACTTCTGTGCGTGGAGTCGACTCGCAAGTAACTGATCCAGTGCTAACTGTCCAATTATAAAACCAATAGTATGTTTGACTGATTCCGCTAATATAGCCTGAAGTAACAGAACCTACGGTTCCTAAAGGATATGGAAATACATTTTCTGCAGCAAACTCTCTAATCATAGAAGGCGTAGAAATTCCTATTAGACGGTATGTTCCGGCTGAAGGAATATTGAAGTTAAGCGGAACGGTATGAGGAACAGGTGAAGTAGCTGAGCCACCACCGGGAACAGTTGTTGAAGCTGACTGAAGCATTGTTCCTGTAGAATTTTGTAATTCGATTACTAAATTTCCACCAGCACCTGTTGAAAAAACTTGAACATCAACTAAAGTAAAGTTTTGGTTTGCATCAAACACTAAACCCCAACCAGCTCCTGAAGTATTTGAATTACTCGTTGGAGCAGGTTTAGCTTGGCCTGTGAGAGTCACACCTGTTGCTATTACCTCTGTAGCCCAAAAAGAGGTAGTGGCACTTATTGGAGGGGTTTCAAAAACAGACCCAGTCCCAAGAAAAACACCTCCTGTAGCAGCATTGTACCAATAAATATCATCACCTGTGCCACTTGCAGTTGCTCCAAGGGTTACAGAGCCTTCACCACATACAGAACCGGGAGTTGTTGAAAGAATCTCTAAAGTACTGCAGTTTTGCGAATAAGAATTGTTATAAAAAAGGAATACAAGTATTCCCAGACAATAGTAAAAATTTTTCATAAGATATATTTTCTGAATTATACGACTAAAATCAACATGACATTCAAATAAAATGACTGCGACCCCAAATATAAAGATTTTCATTAAATATCCCCTTACATCTTGTTGTTAAATTTATCAAACTGAGTGTTAAAGTGTTATAGTAAATTTGGAAGCTGGTTTTAAGTATTTGGCATAAAATATTCAGTACAAAGTATTCAGCATTTTTTGTTCAGCTATTCAGTGTGCAGTGTTCAGTTTTGGGTACAAAAAAAGCGGAGATAAAATATATCCCCGCTTTAGTTAGTAAATAATTATTAAAACTTATTTTTTTATCAGTTTATAAACTCCTGTTTTACCGTCTATTTTTATAGTGAGCAAATAAGGCCCACTTGCCA
>NZ_JCBCCK010000021.1:0-10353 GCF_059864935.1 Planktosalinus sp. | reverse complement strand
CTTTTCATGACCACATCGGCATTGAGAATTAACGCTTCACTGTGCTTTTCTTCTTCCCAGTCAATCTCATTATGATTAAGAACTTGTTTGTAATTTTCTTTAATTTTTTGTTTGTCTGAAACAAACACTTCATATCCTTTTTGTTTTCCCAAAAGTGCCGTTCCCACACCACTTTCTCCCGCTCCAAGTATCACCAGGCGCCTCATTACCTTACTTTTAATGTCACTATGGTCAATACTGCCAGTATGATTCCCACGATTAAAAACCGGGTTACAATCTTGCTTTCATGATAGCCCTTGATCTGGTAGTGATGGTGAATGGGCGACATCCTGAAAATGCGCCTGCCTTCGCCAAATTTCTTTTTGCTGTATTTAAACCAGCTTACCTGCATCATCACTGAAAGGGTTTCTATAAAAAAGATTCCGCACAAAATGGGAATGAGTAATTCTTTTCTTACTGCAATGGCAATTACAGCTATGATTCCACCGATGGTTAAACTGCCCGTATCACCCATAAATACCTGAGCAGGAAAGGCATTGTACCATAAAAACCCTATAAGTGCCCCAACAAAAGCCATGATGAATATGGTCATTTCACCCGTTCTGGGGATGTACATAATATTGAGGTAATCTGAAAAAATAACATTGCCCGAAACCCAGGCAAAAATGGCGAGGGTAATCACAATTATTGCAGAGGAGCCTGCGGCAAGCCCGTCAATTCCGTCGGTGAGGTTGGCACCGTTTGAAACTGCAGTAACAATAAAAATCACGATAGGAATAAAAAGTATCCACGCATACTTGGCATAATCCTGACTAATCCAAGTAATTAATCTTGAATAATCCAACTCGTTGTTTTTTACAAATGGAATTGTTGTGACCAATGCTTTGGACTCGCGGTTTGCAATTTGCTGCTCGTTTAATGTTACTGTTTGAAAGGTTTGCTGTTGTACATTATCGTCCAGTCGTACTGTTATTTCAGGATGGAAATACATGGTTGCCCCCACAATGATTCCCAAAAACACCTGCCCAAATACTTTGAACTTTCCAGGGAGACCCTGTTTGTTTTTCTTGAATATTTTGATGTAATCGTCAATAAAACCAATAGCTCCCATCCAAATGGTGGTGAATATGAGCAGGATGACATAAATATTGTCCAGTTTAGCAAACAGAAATACCGGTATGAGTGTGGCCAAAATGATAATTAGACCACCCATAGTGGGTGTACCGGCTTTTTCGTTTTGTCCTTCAAGCCCTAAATCGCGAACGGTTTCACCAATTTGTTTTTTTCTTAGGTAGTTGATGATTTTCTTTCCAAATACAATAGCAATAAACAAGGAGAAAATAATGGCCAAAGCCGACCTGAATGAGATAAACTGAAACAAGCCCGTGCCCGGGATATCAAAGTTTTTATCTAAATATTCAAACAAGTAATACAGCATGGTTTATTTGTTTAATTGTTTTAAAAATTCGTTTACAATTTTAAAATCATCAAAGTCAAATCGTTCTCCCTTGATTTCCTGATAGGTCTCATGGCCTTTGCCCGCTATTAAAATGATGTCTTTATTCTCTGCCAGTTGGCAAGCGGTTTTTATGGCTTGCTTTCTGTCAGTAATCGACATGGTCTTTTTAAAGTTTTGCGGCTCCACCCCTTTTTCAATGTCGGCAATGATGGCTTCCGGGTCTTCGTTTCTGGGATTGTCACTCGTAAAAATCACTTTGTTGCTCAGTGCCGAAGCGATGTGTCCCATTTTGGGGCGTTTGCCTTTATCGCGATTGCCGCCGCAACCCACAACCGTAATCAGGGTTTCATTTCCGGTTCTGATGCTGTTGATGGTTTCAAGCACATTTTTTAAGGCGTCAGGTGTATGGGCATAATCCACTATGGCAGTAATGTTTTTATCTGAAATTTGGTGTTGAAACCTGCCTGCCACACTTTCCAGCTCACTTATTATTCTAAGGATTTCAAGTTCATCCAATTCAAGTATTGACGCCACACCATAGATGGCAAGTAAATTATAAGCATTGAAGTTCCCGATGAGTTTGGACCAAATTTCGTTGTTGTTGATTTTAAGCAATAAACCGCTAAACTGATTTTCCAAAACCTGTGCTTTAAAGTCGGCCTGGGTTTTTAATGCATAAGTATACTTTTTGGCTTTGGTGTTTTGAACCATCACCAAGCCATTTTTATCGTCTTCATTGACCAATGCAAAAGCACTTTTGGGCAGATTGTCAAAAAACAATTTTTTTACATCGCGGTATTCTGCAAAAGTGCTGTGATAATCGAGATGGTCTTGAGAAAGGTTTGTAAAAACCCCTCCTGCAAAAGTGAGTGCTTCGGTTCTTTTTTGGTGAATGCCGTGTGAGCTCACTTCCATAAAGCAATAATCAACGCCCTCGATGTACATTTTGTTGAGGTATGAATTTAATGTAAATGAATCCGGGGTGGTGTGCGTCGCTTCAAACTCTTCATCATTAATCATAATTTTTACCGTAGAAATCAAGCCCGTGGCAAAGCCCGCTTTTCTGAACAATTCATAAAGCAAGGTTGCTACAGTTGTTTTTCCGTTGGTTCCCGTTATGCCTATTAACTTCAACCTTTCAGATGGATTTCCAAAATAATTGGCCGCCATAATGGCCAGTGCTTTTTGGGAGTCATCCACCTGAATATAGGTAATTCCGTTAATGATGGTTTCAGGAAGCTTTTCACAAATTACAGCCAGAGCACCTTGATTGACCGCTTTTTCGATATAATCATGCCCGTCTGAAAGGGTGCCTTTTATAGCTACAAAGCAGTCGTTTAGGCTCACTTTCCGGGAATCAAATTCGAGTTGAGAAATCATGATACCGGTGTTGCCAACAACAGCTTCAAGAGTCACTCCGTATATTAAATCCCTTAAATTCATGAGGATAATTCCAGTATAATTTGTGTTCCTTTTTCCAGTTTTGTGCCCTCGGGCACTGATTGTGATTTTACCCTTCCGTTACCGGTAATCACTACTTTTAATCCCATATTTTCCAGTAGGGAAACCGCGTCCATTCCAGCCATTCCACGCACATTGGGTATGCTTTTATGCTCTTGTTGAGCCATTTCATAAAATTTCAAAAAGTCATTTTCAATATCAGCCTGCAATACTTCCAGGTTATTGATATAATCTGAATAAGGGGAGTCGATGTAAATTTTTTGAGCAATACTTTTAAACACGGGGCCGGCAACATCAACACCGTAGTATCCGGTACTTACTTTGGGCTTATGAATAACCACAATACAGGAATACTTTGGGTTTTCAGCAGGAAAATATCCTACAAAGGAGGATATATAGCGTGGGTTTGCTGCCCAGCCATCCATCCAGTATTCGGTTTGAGCGGTTCCGGTTTTACCGGCCATGGAAAAATCCGGAGAATACAATCTGCTTCCCGTTCCTCTGATTACTATATTTTTTAGGATTTCCTGGACTTGTTTAAGGGTTTCAACAGAGGCTATTTGTGAATTTATAATTTCCACTTCAAAAGTTTCAATGTCTCTGTTCATTGCCTTGACTTGTCTGATAAATCGGGGTTTCACCATTACACCGTCGTTTGCAATGGCATTATAAAAAGTGAGCGTTTGCAGTGGGGTTAAGGACACTCCATAACCAAAAGCCATTGAGGGCAATGCATTTCTACTCCAACCAGTCTTATCTGATGGATGCGGTAGTATTGGCCTGCCTTCACCTAAAATGGGCAAGCCAATTTGTCGGTCAAGGTGCATTGCCCGGAGCATTTCCACAAAATGGGCAGGTTTGTCTTTATAATTTTCATCGATAACTTTGGCAATACCTATATTTGAAGAAACTTCTATCGAACGTGCCAATGAGATTTTTCCGTGACCACCTCTACGTGAATCTGAAACTTTTTTGCCATAGAAAAAATGGACCCCATTTCCTGTATCCACTACGCTGCTGGTATCTACAACTTTGTCTTCCAATGCGGCTATTAAAGCCATTACTTTAAAAGTGGAACCGGGCTCGTGAGATTCACCTATGGCATAATTCAGTTTTTCAAAATAAGTTCCCTGAGAAGTGCGCCCAAGATTGGAAACAGCTTTTATCTCGCCGGTTTTGGTTTCCATAACGATAACTGTACCGTGATCTGCTTCATATTTTTCCAACTGCCTAAGCAATGCGTGATGTGCAATATCCTGAATATTGACATTGATGGTTGAAATCACGTCATAGCCATCTTGTGGTTCAATTTCATTGGCATCAAAAATGGGTTTCCATTGGCCTTGAGCAATGCGTTGCCTGAGTTGTCTTCCATCTATACCTTTCAAATAATTGCCAAAAGCACCTTCAAGACCAACTCTTAGTGTGTGTCCGTTTTGGTCTTTTCTCTCATAGCCCACAATGCGCTCGCCAATTTTACCTATGGGATGTTCCCTAACTGTATATTGTTCTGCAATAAAACCTCCGCGATAGGGTCCCAGGTTAAACATTGGAAAGGTTCGCAACTCGAGATAATCTGAATAGCCTACCCGTCGCTCAATAAGCTGGTACCGGTTTTTGTTTGCACGGGCTGATCTGAGTAGTTGCTGATAATGTGAAGCCGGTTTGCCAAACTTTTTTGAAAGCGCTTGAGAAAGTGGCGCAAGGTTTTTTTCAAAATCTTCTGCGCTTACAGTTACGGCATCAAAGCGGATGTCATAATTGGGAACTGATGTTGCAAGAAGGCTTCCGTCATCTGCATAAATATTTCCCCGGTTTGAGGGAATCGTGAAGTTTTTGGTAGTATTTATTTTTGCAAGTTCACGATATTTATCCCCCTCAACAAACTGGATGTTGACAATTTTAAACAGAATGGCAAACACAAACAAAAACAAAACACCGGCGATGATGTACAATCGTTGCAATATGTTTTTGTCTTCAAATGCCATTATTCATCTTGTTTTGTAATTACAATTTTTTGCGGCGGATTTTCAGAAGGCTTTAAACCCCTTTTTTCAGCCAGAAAGACCACCCTGCTTTCCATTCTTTTTTTCATCAATTTTGAACGGGTATCCACAAACTCGCTTCTTAATTCTTTTACTTCATTGTTCATTTTTGCAAGTCTGTGCACTTTTCTATCGGCACTGTGTGCGCTTGAAATCATTACCAGAGCCAGCGCAGAAAGGAAAATGATAAACTTCCAGTTGTTTAAAGCATCTTCGTTGATTAAAAATTTTCCTTTTAGTATGTCGTAAATACTTTTCCTCATTGGTTATAGTCGTTCAGCAATTCTTAGTTTAGCACTTCTGGCGCGGTTGTTTTCTCGAATTTCATCTTCACCGGGAACAATAAGTTTTCCTACTTTTTTATAGGGCACTTCCACATTTCCAAATACATCTTTTTCGGCCTGACCTTCAAACTTTCCGTCCCTGATAAAACGTTTTACCAATCTGTCTTCAAGTGAATGGTAAGAGATCAAACTGAGTCTTCCGCCTTTAGGCAACAAATCGACTGTTTGTAATAAAAACTCCTTTAAAGCCTGTATTTCCTGATTCACTTCAATCCTGACTGCCTGAAAAACCTGGGCTAGGATTTTATTTTCTTTTTGTTTTGGGAGAAATCTTCCCAGTGCTTTTTTGAGATCATCGGTTGTTGCAATGGCATTTACCTGTCTGTTTTCAACAATCATTCGCGCCATTCCTGAAGCCGATTTCAAATCACCGTATTGAAAAAGAATTCGGCGCAAATCAGGTTCACTGTATTCATTGATGATATGCAATGCAGAAACAGTACTCTCCTGATTCATCCTCATATCGAGGGCTGCATCAAATCGTGTTGAAAACCCTCTTTCTGCAACATCAAACTGGTGTGAGGAAACCCCAAAATCACCCAGGATTCCGTCTACCTGTGTTATGCCATAGAACTTTAAAAATCGTTTGATGTGCCTGAAATTTTGGTGAATGAGCATAAACCTATTGTCATCGATAGCGTTTTCCAAAGCATCCACATCCTGGTCAAAAGCAAACAATTTTCCTTCTTCACCCAACTGTTTAAGGATTTTTTTTGAGTGTCCGCCACCACCAAAAGTGACATCAACATAGACCCCGTTGGGTTTTATGTTGAGACCCGCAACAGATTCTTCCAGTAAAACAGGATTATGATAAGTCATTGTCATCATTGCTTTGATCGCCCATTACTTCTTCAGCCAGATCTGCAAAATCGTTTGCCGCATCGTCAATTGCTTTTTCATAATTGTTCTTGTCCCATATTTCAACAATGTTTATGGCTGAAGACAAGACGATTTCTTTATTTATTTTTGCAAACCCAATTAAATCTTTAGGAATCAACAACCGCCCTGTTGTATCAAGTTCAATCACTTTTACCCCTGCGGTAAACCTCCTCACAAAGTCATTGTTTTTTCGGCTAAAGCGGTTGAGTTTATTGATTTTTTGCATCAATTGCTCCCACTCATCCATAGGGTATAACTCAAGGCATGGCTGAAAAACGGCCCTTTTCAAAACAAAACCTTTTTCCAACATGGGAGCCAATTGCTTCTGCAAGGCAGCAGGCAACATCACACGGCCTTTAGCGTCTGCTTTGCATTCATATGTTCCGATGAGATTGCTCATGAGTCTTTAGGTTATACTTTATGAAATTCAAATATATTTAAATTTTCCCACAATTTACCACATTTTCCCACTTTGTTGATAATTTTTACAAAAAACTAAGCAATTAATCTTTAATGACTTATAAAATATGGGCTTATCCATCTCAAGTTGATTTAAGTGCTTTGTGAATAAGATTCATATTTTTCTAAAATATTAAATGACAAATAGTGAGAATTTGAAAAATTATTTATAAAATTGGAATACCTATATTTGCTGTTGCAAAAGCTTAGTGTTTTATGACAAAGGATTTAATACAAGAAGGGAAATTCAGTTATTTTGAAATAGGAACAGGAAAACCCATTATCATACTTCACGGATTGATGGGAGGTTTGAGTAATTTTGACACGGTAACCCGCTATTTTTCTGATCGCGGCTATCAAGTCATTCTTCCTGAGTTGCCCATTTACACGATGCCCATTTTAAAAACCAACGTAAAAAATATTGCTACTTACGTTAAGGATTTTATTGAGCACAAAAACCTTGAAAAAGCAATTTTATTAGGCAACTCTCTGGGTGGACATATTGCTTTACTTTGCGCTAAATTGTATCCAAAATACATAGAAGCTTTAGTTATCACAGGCAGTTCCGGGCTTTATGAAAGTGCTATGGGCGAAAGTTACCCCAAACGTGGGGATTATGAATACATCAAGCAAAAGGCTGAAAATGTATTTTATGACCCCGCAGTGGCTACCAAAGAAATCGTTGACGAAGTCTATGAAGCTGTCAACGACAGAAATAAACTCATCAGAACACTGGCTATTGCCAAAAGTGCCATCAGGCATAATATGTCAAAGGATTTGCCCAACATGCATCATCCCACCTGCATCATCTGGGGTAAAAATGACAATGTAACCCCGCCCAATGTTGCGAAAGAATTTCACGAGCTGCTCCCTAATTCTGATCTTTACTGGATAGACAAATGCGGTCATGCAGCCATGATGGAACATCCTGATGAATTTAATGTCCTTTTGGGCAAGTGGCTGACGGAAAGAGGAATTTGAGGGTTTTGTTGGTACAGCGAGGACACTTCACAGAACGGTGTTTATTTTTCTAAATTATTTTATAATCAAAAACTACATCGACTCCCTTAAAAGGGTCACGACTTTCCACATAAGTAAGCTTCAAACGTTTATTTTCACTTTTCTTATATTTTATCAATTGACCTCTTTTATCAAAATTGTATGCCGTCTTAGGAATCTCTATTGATGCTATACTTTTGAGAATAAAATGATGCATTGTTATCCTTTTTCATATAGAACGTTACACGATCCAGTAACTGACCCTTTTCATTAAATTTTTTTATACCCAAAAAATGATATACTTTTGCAATATACAAAATTGAGTCATGAAAACCATATCATTAAAAATTGACGATACTGTTTTCGGTGAAACCGAAAAAATCCTGTCCAAGATTAAGAAATCAAGAAACAGGTATATTAATGATGCTTTGGATTTTTACAACGATTATCAAAAAAGAAAATTGATTGAGAAAACCCTTAAACAAGAATCCCTTTTAGTAAGGGAGGAATCTACGTCTGTTCTTAAAGAATTTGAAACGTTAGAAGATGAAACAATTTGAAATATGGATTGTTGATTTAAATCCACAGATTGGAACAGAACCCGGAAAAGTAAGGCCGGCCGTTATCGTCCAAACCGATTTATTGAATAAAATATCGCACCCGTCAACTATGATATGCCCTTTAACCACTAATGTTCAGCTAAAATCTGAGATATTGAGGGTTCATATCAAAAGGGGAGTTGCCAATGTTTCTCAGGATTGTGATATAATGGTTGATCAATTGAGAGCTATTGATAATAAACGCTTTATTCAAAAAATAGGTGTTCTGCCTTCAAATCTGGCAGAAAAACTGAATGATAATATTAAAATCTTATTGGATTTAAACTAAACCAACTATTTTGCAAATCAAATCAGCCGAATTCATCATGAGCAACAGCGATGTTGCCAAATGCCCTACAAACCCTCTGCCGGAATATGCATTTATTGGCCGTTCCAATGTGGGAAAATCGTCTTTGATCAATATGCTGATGTTGCGCAAAAACCTAGCAAAAACTTCGGGAAGGCCAGGAAAAACACAACTTATCAACCACTTTCTTATCAACAAAAACTGGCATTTGGTGGATTTGCCGGGCTATGGCTATGCGCGAGTTTCAAAATCAGCGAAGAAGGTTTTTCAGAAATTCATCACTGATTATTTCGTAAAACGCGAACAGTTATTATGCGCTTTTGTACTGGTGGATGTGAGGCACGAGCCTCAAAAAATTGATTTGGAATTTTTAGAATGGATGGGGGAACATCAAATTCCTTTCTGTATCGTCTTCACAAAAGCCGACAAAGTAAAACCCTTGGCACTTAAAAGAAATATTGAAGTTTACAAAACTAAACTTCTTGAAACCTGGGAGGAAGTTCCTCAACATTTTGTCACTTCATCCAGTAGCAGTTTGGGAAGGGATGAACTTTTAAACTATATTGATGCATTAAATGAGGACTATTTTTTACTAAACAAATAAGTCTTTTTTATTGTTAGAACTTCACTACTTTAAAGAAAAAAATCTTTATCATAATCAAAACAAACTACCTCTCCATTATTTTTATTCTCAAAGTATATTGAATTATTCAATCTATTTTTAATTAACTTTAAAAAAAATCAATATCAATTCCAACCTTTTTTGACTTTTATCACTCTATATAGAAAAGGACACAACGAGTTATGGAAGAACATCTAATCATCCAATGCAGGAAACTGCATCGACCCTCACAAAAGCGAGTGTATGAGCTTTTAGCCCCTAAATTGTATCTAACATGTAAAAGGTACCTAAAAAAAGAAGAAGACATTGAAGACACATTGACCGAAGCTTTTTTTACAATTTTTACAAAATTAGACCAATTAAAGGAAAATCTGGCCTTTGAAGGTTGGGCCAGAAAAATAACAACAAACCTCTGTTTGTTGCATATTAAACGAAATGTCAATTTTAACCTGTATCTAGAAGATGTAACCCAGCAACCTTTAGCTGAAAATTCAAACGAAACATTTCTGGAAGAACAGGATTTGCTCAAGCTCCTGAACTATTTACCCGAAGGTGCCAAAACAGTTTTTATCCTTTTTGCAATTGAGGGATATTCACACAAAGAAATAGCCGAGAAACTGAGCATTTCAGAAGGAACTTCCAAATCACAACTCAATGTGTCCCGAACTAAGTTAAAAGAGTTAATCGAAGTGTATTACAGTCAAAAAACAGTGAATTATGGAATCTCAAAATAACAATATAGACAAGTATTTTAAAAAAATCTCTGACGAAACCAAGCCTGAAAATTTTCAGGGTATGGAAAACATTTGGAACAGAGTAGAAAAAAAATTAGATAAAAAAGAACAAAACCGGACATACCCACTTTGGAAATATGCAGGTATAGCCGCTTCAATATTAGTTCTTGTTGGAGTGGGAAGCATTTTTCTGAATAACGACACTACAAATGTCATTCAACAACCGGAACGCACTATTGTATCCGTTGAGGAAGATAGTGTAAAAGAAGAATCAATCACATTTACTGAAAAGGAAGAGTTTGTGCCAGAGGATATGGAACAGGAAGAAACAAAAAAAGAAAAGAAAGTTGTTACTGAAATTACAAGGGAAACTGATCAACCTCAAGAAGACTTCTATAATGCCATAGCAGTTTCAGAATTGGAATCAGAAGGTATTTCAGAAAGA
>NZ_JCBCCK010000180.1:0-2253 GCF_059864935.1 Planktosalinus sp. | reverse complement strand
AACAAAGCCCTGAAACAGTTTTTCTTCCTGGCAGAAGTCATAACCGTTGCCCCTGAATCCTTTGGAAAAGAAGATAAAGTCATTTCCAAAAAGCAAATTGAAAAAGCCTTGAAAGGCGCAACACCACAAGCCCTTGTCATTCGCACCATACCCAACACCACCGAAAAACGTTCTATGCAATACTCCCACACCAATTGGCCCTATTTACTGGAAGAAGCTGCCTTGTATTTAAGAGAAATTGGTGTGGAACACCTGCTCATCGACCTTCCCTCTGTGGATCGTGAAAAGGATGATGGTGAACTGCTGGCACACCGTGCCTTCTGGAATTATCCCAAAAATCCCAGAAAAAACGCCACCATCACCGAATTTATTTATGTAAAAAACAACATCAAAGACGGTACATATTTTTTAAATTTACAAATAGCATCCTTTGTCAACGACGCTTCGCCGAGTAAGCCGGTGTTGTATGAAGTGGTTTAGATTTGAGATATTAGATTTTAGACAACAGTTATTTTTTAGAATAAAATGATAATCAGATTTTTAAATAAGTACAGTATTTGGATTTATGTTCTTTTTTTGGCTTTGTCCCTTTTATTTTTATTCTTATTAATGGGAGCTTCCGGTCATGGATTTCATTTCAATTTTAACCTGCTTGAAAGCATTTCAATAGTATTTACACTTTGTGGTATTTTCATTGTACCTTTTTTTAAAATCTCAATTATCGAAAATCCAATTTTTAATAAGCTAATTCAAATACTCTCATTTTTTATTTTGTTAGGCACTTTGTTTGTTGGAATATATTTACTTTATGAAAATATCATATTTGATTATGGCGATAATTTAGTTTTATTAATTTTTACATTTATAATTTTATTTTTTTTAGTTATAAATGCTATACTTATCAAGCAAGTTTTTAATTCCTTAAAAGCTAAAACATAATTTCATGAAAACAACCCTAAAACTAGAAGAACTCGCCCTTTTCTTTTTCGGCATTTTCCTATTTTCCCAACTACCATTTGCTTGGTGGTGGTTTTTGGTTTTAATCTTAACCCCGGATATCGGGATGATTGGTTATTTGCTTGGAAACAAAACCGGCGCATTTACTTATAACCTCTTTCACCACCGAGGCATTGCAATTGCTTGTTACCTGATTGGAATCTATACTCATTCAGAAATCACACAACTCATTGGGGTGATTCTTTTCTCCCACGCCACTTTGGACAGGATATTCGGCTACGGATTAAAGTATGAAAAAGGATTTAAGTTTACGCATTTGGGGGTGCTTTAATTTTGCGAATTTGAAAATAATTTTTCATTAAAGTTCAATCAGAAGCGAGAGCCCCACAGAGTTCATATTAATGATTTTTTGTTTATCACTAAATGGTGCATTTTCTTGAGTTTTAAACTTGTTAACGTCTGAATGTCCAAGGTAGTTTAAGCCAACACTATAATTCTCAAAAATCTCAAACAAAAATCCAATGCTTAATTGAGTCCCGAAATTCCATCCTTCATACACATTTTTTGCTTTAAAATCAACAAACGAAAGCTCATCTTTTAAGATAGTTTGTGCATAAGCACCTAATGTAATAAGTATCTTTATTTTATCTGAAACATAATAATCCGCTGTAAATAAAACCGGAATTTTAAGTTGACTTCTTTCATGAAAAAAGTTGCCCAATGAATTGAACGCATTTCCCTTCAATTCGTTGAAACCTACTCCGGAAGCGACACCAAAATATTTTGAAAATTTATAGTTCACCAATAGTTCTGCATTATTGGTGTTAAGGGCGTAGCTGACTTCGTTGTCATGAGTAGCAATACCACTCCCAATTCCGCTTTGCATCAGTAAACGGAAATTGCGATACCCATCTTCCTGAGCTTGTGAAAAACACAATCCAAAGAAAAAAACAAGAATCAAAAAAATATAAATCTTTTTCATATTTTTAGTATTTGTATTAGCTTTATGAAAGCTAAAATTAAGAAAAAAACTTTAAAAACTTATTCTTTCACCTCCATCGGCCGCCAAAGGCTTGTCGCTTATGCTTCAAAGCTTCAGCGACGGAGCACCGACGGCGATGCTAATCACTATTGACTAAAATGAATATTGAATCCTACAGAAACTACTGCATCAGCAAAAAAGGCGTCACTGAACACTTTCCATTTGACGAAGACACCTTGGTTTTTAAAGTGATGAACAAAATGTTTGCGCTCACTTCACTCAAAAAATGGGAAGAAGAAACCCCTTCTGTAAAC
>NZ_JCBCCK010000006.1:0-9395 GCF_059864935.1 Planktosalinus sp. | reverse complement strand
TAAAACAAGGATAAATAACTATCAGCATCGGGATAATCGGCTATCCAACTGGAGCGAAAAGCATCAATCGACCCGTCTGCACGCGCTTGCCTGATTGCAGAGGATGGTATCACATCAATACTTGTCCGGATCCCCATTTTTTCAAACTCGCGTTGGAGGTACTCAAAAATATCCTGATAGTTGCTGTCCGTTGTCAAAACCAGACTTGGGTTTTGGTCGCCGGTTTCCTGTTTGTATTGCTCAAGAAGTTGTCGGGCTTTTTCGGGATTGTAGTTGTAGCCTTCAATGTTGTCATAACCGGGCAATCCTTTGGGAATAATCCCGCTTGAGCCCGATATGCCGATTCCGTTTCTCAAATAGGTGATGATTACATTTCGGTCAAAACTGTAGTTTAAAACTTTTCTAAAAAGAGGCGATTGAAGCGCTTTGTTTTTTTCTGAACGGGTTTGCAGGGCAATAAACTCAGTGTTGAGGTATGGCCCTTTGATCATATAGACTTGTTTCTCATAGCCCGGCCTCAACTTTCCTGTTGAAGTGAGCAATTCGTCCCTGTATGACGCATCCAGTCCTGAAATAAAATCAAGCTTTCCCTGTGCAAACTGTAAAAATTCACTTTGCTTGTCGGGCAAAAAGGTTACCGCCACAGCCTCAAGATAAGGAAGGGGATTGCCGTTTTTATCGGTTTCAAAATAGTGGTTGTTTTTTCTAAACACCAATTTGATGTTTTCTTCCCAAAGTTTAAAGTAAAAAGGGCCTGTTCCCACAGGATTTGAACGAAAGTTGTTCCCATAATGTTCCACTATTTCTTTAGGAACCACCGAGCAATAGCGCATTGACAGTAAACCGATAAAAGGCGGAAACGCTTGCTTGAGTTGTATTTCAAAAACGGTATCGTTTACAGCGTAAAAATTTTCAACATTGTTCATAGCCCAACTGCCGGGAGAAGCGACTGCCGGGTCTTTTAATCTGTTTAAACTGTATACAAAATCTTCGGCAACCACTTTTCGTGTGGAATCAATGCCAAATAAATGATGCTTGTGAAACCACACATCATTTCTCAAATAAAAGGTATAGGTAAATGTTGAATCGTTAATTTCCCAACGCTTGGCAATATCTGGCTGAATGTTCAGGTTGCTATCCAGTTGCACCAGACCATTAAAAAGCTGGTTGGTCGCCCAAACAGTAGAGGAATTTCGGGCAAAAGCAGGATCCAGGGAAGCAATGTTTACATGTTCGTTGTAACGAAAAACAAGATGATCACGCTCCTCATTTCTGGAATCTTTACAAGAAATTATAATTAATGCAAAACTTATGTAAAGCAAAAATGAACATAAATTGAATTTGATTCTCATAAGTCTGTCTTCTTAAGTGGGTTGCCTGTTATCTTATCTCTAAAAAAATCCGTACTTTTGCCGCCCGGTAATTTTCCAAAAATACAAGAATGAACGATAGAAAAAAAGTGGCTTTTTACACTTTGGGATGTAAACTCAATTTTTCTGAAACTTCCACGATTGCCAGAGGCTTCACCGACGAAGGTTTTGACAGGGTAGAATTTGAGGAAGTTGCTGATATTTATGTGATTAACACTTGTTCAGTCACTGAAAATGCCGATAAAAGATTTAAGACCATCGTTAAAAAAGCACAACAGTCCAATCCTGCTGCTTTTGTGGCTGCTGTAGGTTGTTATGCGCAACTCAAACCGGAAGAGCTTGCTGCCGTGGACGGAGTGGATTTGGTTTTGGGTGCCAAAGAAAAGTTTCAAATCACCGATTATCTTAACGATTTGACCAAAAATGATTTTGGTGAGGTACATTCCTGCGAAATTGAAGAAACCGATTTTTATGTAGGTGCTTATTCCATTGGTGACAGAACCCGGGCCTTCCTAAAAGTGCAGGACGGTTGTGATTATAAATGTACTTATTGTACCATTCCGCTGGCAAGAGGAATTTCGCGCAGCGATACACTGGAAAGTGTATTGAAAAATGCCAAAGAAATTTCAGGCCAAGGGATAAAAGAGATTGTGCTAACGGGGGTGAATATCGGTGATTACGGCAAAGGAGAATTTGGAAACAAACGCCACGAACACACATTTTTTGATTTGGTAAAAGCTTTGGATCAGGTGGAAGGCATAGAACGTTTGCGCATATCATCCATTGAACCCAATTTGCTTAAAAACGAAACCATCGATTTTGTGTCACAGTCCAAAACATTTGTGCCCCATTTTCACATTCCGTTGCAATCGGGGAGTAATGAGATTCTCAAAAAAATGAAGCGTCGCTATTTGAAAGAACTTTATGTTGAACGCGTTGCGAGAATCCGTAAAGTGATGCCTGATGCCTGTATTGGTGTTGATGTGATTGTGGGTTTTCCCGGTGAAACCGATGCACATTTTCTGGAGACTTACAGCTTTTTGAATGAATTGGACATTTCATATTTGCACGTGTTCACTTATTCTGAGCGGGACAATACAGAGGCTGCAGAAATGGAGGGCGTTGTTCCAAAGAATGTTCGGGCAAAACGCAGTAAAATGCTACGCGGACTTTCGGTTAAAAAGCGAAGGGCTTTTTATGAATCACAGTTGGGTACTACAAGAACTGTTTTGTTTGAAGGAGAAAACAAGGAAGGCTACATTCACGGTTTTACCGAAAACTATGTCAAGGTAAAAATGCCATGGAATCCGGAGTTTGTCAATACACTACATCAAGTTACACTTTCCAAAATTGATGAAGACGGACTGGTTAGACTTGAATTTGTGAACGAAAGAGTCTTGAATTAATAAATAAAAAAAGGCACACCAAAAACGGCATACCTAAATTCTTTTAAGTTCGTACTTTTAACTTCTAACTTTAAATATTAATTCCCACAGGGAGTAAATCTTTAAATCGTCTTCGGTTTCTTCTTACAAAGTGCGTTACTTCAGAACAAGTGGGCACCAGGCTGATTTTTCGGTCTTTAATTTCGCTGAACACAGCTTCCATAAATGGCTCTGCGAGTCCTTTATTTAGCATGCCTTCCGGCATATCAAACTTAGTCAGGAAAATTTTGCGCTCTTGAAGGCTGTACTCAATCCTTGCCATTTGGTCATCGTGTTGAAACTCAAATTGCCTAAGGAATTCGTTGTCCTTGATTTCGATTTCAGTAGTCATAATATTGTTCACTATTGTTAACTGTTTTAAGACATTACAGATATAGCTAAAAATAGTAGGTCTGATGTAAAAACAATTAAATAAACAAAAAACATTATAGTTTTTTGCAGGGGATTATTTATTGTTTTAAAGGATTTCTTATGCTGAAGAATTAATCCTTAATTTTGCTCCACAAATTTACGAATAAAAGTTGACTTTTAGCAATTAAAGCGGTGTTAAAATAAAATGAGCCAGCAAATTATACATTTATATTTCGTTCCGGGTCTTGCTGCAGGTAAAGAAATATTTGAGAATTTATGTTTACCGGATGACCAATTTAAGATTCATTTTATTGATTGGCTAATCCCCGACAAAAATGAGGCAATAGAGAATTATGCCCGCAGAATGGCTCAGGGGGTCAAAGAAGAAAATGCTGTGCTCATTGGGGTTTCATTTGGCGGGGTGATGGCCCAGGAAATGAGGCCTTTTTTGAATCTTCGAAAATTAATCATCATTTCGAGTGTAAAGTCTAAGTTTGAATTGCCTTTCAGGATAACCCTTGCCAGAAAAACCCTGGCTTATAAACTGGTTCCCACAAAATTTATTTTAAGTCAAGACGATTTATCAAAATTTGCAATTGGTAAAAAAACTAAAAAAAGACTGGAGCTGTATCAGCAGTACTTATCAGTCAGAGACGAAAAATACTTGGATTGGGCCATTGAAAATATGGTCTGCTGGAATCGTGATCAAGTAGACGATCAGGTTGTTCACATTCACGGCAATAAAGATTTTGTTTTTCCGATTGACAATATAAAAAACTGCATAGTTATTGAAGGTGGAACCCATATCATGATATTGAACAGGTTCAAATGGTTTAATGAAAATTTGCCCAAAATAATACTTGATGAGCCTCTTTAATCGTTAAATATTATTGATTATCTTTAAATAAAAATTTCTGGTTATGAAGAGGTTGGTTAAAATTTTAGTTTTGGTGCTGATAGTAGGCATCAGCGGGTTGTTTATTTTTGCTGAAAAAGACCCTCCCACCAATGAGCGTTTTGAGTCAAAACTCATCAATGATTACAATGTGTATGCGCTGCCCCTGCCTGAATTTATCGATTTTGCCGGTGAACCTGTTCCCATGAGCGACCCCGATATAAGGGAGCGTCTTGACAGAGAACTTCTGGTAAATACTTATTGGCAGTCAAACGGACTCTTGATGTTCAAGCGAGCCAACAAATATTTCCCGGTCATTGAACCAATACTTGAGAAATATGGTGTGCCTGATGACTTTAAATATTTAGCGGTTATAGAAAGTGGGTTGATGAATGTAGTTTCTCCCGCAGGAGCAAGGGGGATTTGGCAAATTATGCCCGCGACAGCAAAAGAGTATGGATTGGAGGTCAACGACAATGTGGATGAAAGATACCATCTGGTGAAAGCTACCGAAGCAGCTTGTAAATACTTGATTGCATCCAAAGAACGCTTCGGGAGTTGGACACTGGCTGCCGCAGCATACAATGCCGGTAATGCCGGAATCAATCGCAGATTGGAAGGTCAGCAAGTAGAAGACTATTACAACTTGCTTTTGGGTGAAGAAACAGGAAGGTATATGTTTAGAATTTTGGCGTTAAAGGAAATAATGAGTGACCCTAAAAAGTATGGATTCAACTTTAGGGAAAAGGATTTATACAACATGGTTCCATCTTTTGTGGTTGAGGTGGACAAACCCATAGATGATTTGGCTGCTTTTGCACAACAATATGAAATCAATTATAAAATTTTAAAAATCCACAATCCGTGGCTCAGAGAGGCCAAATTAAATAACCGGTCCGGTAAAAAGTATTTTATAGAAATTCCTCACAAAGGCCATTATCACACCGGGTTATAATATAAAAATGAATAAAATGACTTTGATACTTCTACTTGTAATCATCGGTGTATTGGCCGGAATTTTCAGTGGTTTGATGGGTGTGGGTGGTGGAATAGTGATGATACCGCTTATGGTGTTTGCCCTTGGTTTCACCCAACATGAGGCTCAGGGCACAAGTCTGGCGGTGTTAGCAGTACCGGTTACGCTCATTGCGGCTTATAATTATTATCAGGCTGGTCATGTAAACTGGAAATATGCCGCAGTTATTGCTGTGGCTTTTGTGGTTGGTGCTCACTTGGGTTCAAAATTTGCCATTTCAATTGATCAGGTGCTGCTAAAAAGAATTTTTGGTATTGTTTTGATTATTGTGGCCCTGCGTTTGATATTCTGGAAATAATAAACCAGACACGAGCGAAGCGAAACCAGAAACTTGAAACCAGAAACTAAATCTTCTTCATCTGCTCTTTCATCATCCTAATCTGTTCAGTAAGCATATTGTGTTTGTCCAGTTTTTTGGCTTCGGTAAGTAGCGTTTGAGCCTCGCGTTTTCTTCTTCTTGACATTGCAATTCCGGCAAGGTTGAGTTTGGCCATAGCCAAATCAGCATTCATGGAAAGTCCCAGACTGATGGCTTTTTTGAAATATTTTTCAGCCTCGTTCATGTTGGTTTGAATGACCATCAATCCGTTCAGGTAATTGTAGTAACCCTGTTGTTTTCTAACCAAAGAAGCTTCCGGGTTTTTAATTTTATCCAGCCATTTTTTAGCCCCGGGAAAATCCTGTTTTCTTAAGCGTAAAAATGCCATAAGGATCATTTCGTTTTTGTAATAAAGAAAAACAAACATAGAGGCCAAAAGTATATACATGATACCGTTGCCAATGTTGCCTTCTGTAAACTGCCATACTGCAAGCCCAAAAACAACAACGGTAAGCACTAATTTGATATTTTTATGAAACATAATGGATGATTTAATTGAAGGTGCAAAGGTAGTAAAAACAAAAATAAATATTTTAATAAATCCATTTGCCAAACTCAAAAAGGTTTGTATATTTGCCCCCGACTTTGAGAGAGTGATTCACAGAGTATAAATCAGGATTTTTCAGAAGAAATAAAGATATACAACAATGAGCAAGAGAACATTTCAGCCATCAAAAAGAAAAAGAAGAAACAAACACGGTTTTAGAGAGCGTATGGCTACAGTAAACGGAAGAAAAGTGCTTGCAGCTCGCAGAGCTAAAGGCAGAAAAAAATTGTCTGTATCTTCTGAACCGAGACACAAAAAATAATGCATTCATTGTTTAAAATACAAGGTGTTACTTTTTTAAGTAACACCTTTTTTTATACCTTAACATCTGTTCCATATAAAGTTTTTGTAAATGCCAAGAAATAAAGACCTTAAATCCATTTTAATTATTGGTTCAGGGCCCATAGTCATCGGGCAAGCCTGTGAATTTGATTACTCCGGTAGCCAAGCCCTGCGCTCCCTTCGTGAAGACGGTATAGAAACTGTCCTGATCAATTCCAATCCGGCAACCATTATGACAGACCCGGCAATGGCAGATCATGTCTATTTATTGCCGCTCACCACAAAATCTTTGATACAGATTTTAAAAGAACATCCTCAAATCGATGCAGTACTTCCCACAATGGGAGGTCAAACAGCTTTAAACCTGTGTATTGAAGCAGACGAAAAAGGTATCTGGCAAGACTTTGGCGTAAAGATCATTGGGGTGGATATTAACGCCATTAATATCACTGAAGACCGGGAGCAATTCAGAAACCTGATGGAAAAAATTGGTGTTGGAATGGCACCACAGGCCACAGCAACCTCTTTCCTGAAAGGTAAAGAAATCGCACAGGAATTTGGTTTTCCTCTGGTTATCAGGGCTTCTTACACTCTAGGTGGTGCCGGTGCTTCAATCGTTTACAAACCTGAAGATTTTGACCGCCTTCTGGAACACGGTCTGGAAATATCACCTATACATGAGGTGATGATCGATAAAGCCTTGATTGGCTGGAAGGAATATGAATTGGAATTATTACGGGATAAAAATGACAATGTAGTTATCATTTGTTCCATTGAAAATATGGACCCGATGGGGATCCACACGGGCGACTCAATAACAGTGGCGCCAGCCATGACATTGTCTGATCGCACCTATCAGCGTATGCGGGATATGGCCATCTTGATGATGCGCAGCATTGGCGATTTTGCAGGAGGATGTAATGTGCAGTTTGCCGTAAGTCCCGATGAAATGGAAGATATTATCGCTGTGGAAATCAATCCGCGTGTGTCGCGTTCTTCTGCATTAGCTTCAAAAGCAACGGGATACCCCATCGCAAAAATTGCCGCCAAACTTGCAATTGGCTACAACCTTGACGAATTAAGCAATCAAATAACCAAATCCACATCGGCACTTTTTGAGCCTACTTTAGATTATGTCATCGTAAAAATACCACGCTGGAACTTTGACAAATTTGAAGGCAGTGACCGTACATTAGGGCTTCAAATGAAGTCAGTAGGAGAGGTGATGGGCATTGGCCGTTCTTTTCAGGAAGCGCTTCACAAAGCCACACAATCGCTGGAAATTAAACGCAATGGATTGGGTGCCGACGGAAAAGGGTATACAGATTATGACCAAATCATCGAAAAACTCACCTATGCCAGTTGGGACCGCGTGTTTGTCATTTATGACGCCATCCAAATGGGAATCCCGTTGAGTCGCATTCACGAGATTACCAAAATCGATATGTGGTTCCTCAAGCAATATGAAGAGTTGTACCACCTGGAAAAAGAAATTTCAAAATATGAGATTGACAGCGTGCCGCGTGAATTGATGCTGGAAGCCAAACAAAAAGGCTATGGCGACCGTCAGATTGCCCATATGCTTGATTGTCTGGAAAGCGAAGTGTATAAGAAACGTGACGAGATGAACATCAAGCGTGTTTACAAGCTGGTGGACACTTGTGCTGCCGAATTTAAAGCTGAAACACCTTACTATTATTCCACTTTTGAAAATGAAGTGGAACTCCCTTCCGGCGAAAGATATGCTGCCAATGACAGTATCGTGTCCGATAAGAAAAAAATTATTGTATTGGGCTCAGGCCCCAATCGCATCGGGCAGGGTATTGAGTTTGATTACTGCTGTGTACACGGTGTGCTGGCGGCGTCTGAATGTGGTTATGAAACCATTATGATCAACTGTAACCCCGAAACAGTTTCCACAGACTTTGATATATCAGACAAACTCTATTTTGAACCTGTATTCTGGGAGCATATTTATGATATCATCCGTCACGAAAAGCCGGAAGGTGTTATTGTTCAACTGGGCGGTCAAACCGCACTAAAACTAGCAGAAAAACTCGACCGCTACGGAATTAAAATTATAGGAACAACCTTCGAATCACTGGATTTAGCTGAAGATCGCGGGAGTTTTTCTACTTTATTAAAAGAAAACAACATTCCTTATCCGGAGTTTGGAGTGGCTGAAACTGCTGAAGAAGCCCTGGCGATTGCTGATGAACTGGATTTTCCAATACTGGTGAGGCCTTCATATGTGCTGGGCGGACAAGGAATGAAGATTGTTATCAATAAAAAGGAACTGGAAGAACACGTCGTGGATTTGCTGCGAAAAATACCCAACAACAAGCTTCTTTTAGACCATTATCTAGACGGTGCCATTGAAGCTGAAGCAGATGCCATTTGCGACGGTGAGAATGTTTACATCATTGGGATTATGGAGCATATTGAACCTTGCGGGATTCACTCCGGTGATTCCAATGCAACGCTGCCACCATTTAACCTCGGTGAGTTTGTAATGCAGCAAATTAAAGACCATACTAAAAAGATTGCTCTATCCCTTAACACAGTCGGACTGATCAACGTGCAGTTTGCCATTAAAGACGATATCGTTTACATTATTGAAGCCAACCCACGCGCTTCGAGAACGGTTCCTTTTATTGCCAAAGCTTATGGCGAACCCTATGTCAACTATGCCACTAAAGTAATGCTGGGCGAAAAGAAAGTAACTGACTTTGATTTTAATCCACAACTGAACGGATTTGCCATCAAGCAACCGGTGTTTTCTTTCAACAAATTCCCCAATGTCAACAAGCAACTGGGACCCGAAATGAAAAGTACCGGGGAAAGCATCCTCTTCATTGACAGTTTAAAAGACGATGCATTTTATGAATTGTACAGCAGAAGAAAGATGTATTTGAGTAAGTAAATCTATTGATTTACATCGTATTCAATTAACCTTTGGCTAAACTCTCAGTTGGTTAGGGTTTCTATGTTGATTTTCTTTTTTGAATATTTATTTTATCTTCGGGGAGTGTAATTTTTGGAGCATTTTATACAAATAAATAAATTTTAAAAATGAAATATTTTCTTCTG
>NZ_JCBCCK010000013.1:0-5204 GCF_059864935.1 Planktosalinus sp. | reverse complement strand
TGAAGTACCACCGGTGCTAAGGTTTGCCGTATCTTTAAGGATTACCCGCTCGCCTTCTTTAGGAACAGTCTCCAGGGTATATCCATAAGAAGCGATGATACTTTTCGTCAAATCGTTCACCGTGATTTGTGTCAATACTTTTTCGTGACCATAACCCCGTCTCGGGTCGCTGTTTACTTTATCGATGAGTTGCTGCAATGTCGATTTCCCATCACCAATCACGTGTGCCGGGGTTCTTTTCGCAGCAGCGACAAGTCTATGGTTTATAACAAGTATCCTGTAATCTTCACCGGTAATAAAACGTTCCACTATAACAGAACGAGACACTTCTTTAGCTGCTCTAAAACCTTCAAGGGCTTCCTCCCAACTGTTGATGTCAACTGTGATGCCCCTTCCGTGATTGCCGTCAATGGGTTTGGTCACCAAAGGATAGCCCACATAATCTACCGCATCTTTTAATCCGGCTTCAGTTTTAATGATTTCGCCTTTAGGCACCAAAACTTCTGATTGTTCCAAAAGGAATTTGGTGTCTTCTTTATCACACGCAAGTTCCACCCCAATACTACTGGTCTGGCTAGTTACCGTAGCTTGAATTTTCTTTTGATTGGCACCATAACCCAATTGGCACAGGGAATATTTGTTCAACCGTATCCACGGAATCCCTCTGCTGGCAGCTTCTTCCACAATTGATCCTGTACTGGGCCCTAAACGTTCAGCTTCCCTGATTTCGCGCATTTCCTGTATGTCGGCCCCCAAATCATAATCTTCACCCGATATCAATGCTTCACATATCCTTACGGAAGCTTGTGCAGCATACCGCCCCACTTTTTCTTCCATATAGGCAAATACTACATTATATACACCTTCTTCACCATATCCGCGTGTTCTTCCGAACCCCACATCCATTCCTGCTAAAGTTTGAATTTCCAATGCAATGTGCTCAATCACGTGACCCATCCAGGTGCCTTCATCCACACGCTGAAAAAATCCGCCGGCGGTCCCCACAGAGCACCGATGGGCATACATGGTGGGAAACATTTTTTCCAGTCGCTCCCTAAATCCGGGTATGGAGTTGGTGGGTTTTTGTTCCATGTCTTCCAGGTCAAGGACCATAACAATTAACTTATGGCGTCTGACCGACCAGTAATTTGGGCCACGCATCGCATTGATTTCTCTTATTCTCATAAAGGGTGTTTTGTTTTTTAATTTTTAAAAAAGGGTAGCAAACAACTCAATTCTGTTTGAAACCGATTAAATATAAACTATTTTTGCAAATAACTTTACAAATCATATATGATTAAAGGAACTCTTATCCCCATAGGAGGAAATGAAGACAAAGGCTTTCATACCGGCGAGCGTTTTAATTTGGATTTTATCAGCGAAGGTATTTTAGCCCGGGTGGTCAATGAAAGCGGTGGTGACAATTCTAAAATATTGGTGATCACGACTGCCTCCGGAGTACCCAAAGAAGTGGGCAAAAATTATGTGGAAGCATTTAATAAATTGGGGTGTTTTGATGTCACTACATTATATATCAATTCAAAAGAAATGGCCGAAGAACAGGCAATTATTGACTTGTTAAAAGCCTCTAACTGTGTTATGTTTTCCGGTGGAAACCAATCCAAAATTACCAAATTTATCAGAAATACCCGTTTTCACGAATTGATGAAAGCACGCTATCACAATGAAAAATTTGTAATTGCAGGCACCAGTGCCGGGGCCATGTGCATGGCCAAAGAAATGATAGCCGGCGGCAGCAGTACCGAATCCTTTTTTAAAGGTGCCATCAAAATGAAAAAGGGAATGAACCTGATTCCGGAACTTATCATTGACACCCATTTTATTCAGCGCGGCCGTTTTGGACGTTTGTCAGAAGCTGTTGCATTATTTCCGAGCTGCATAGGAATCGGGCTTGCTGAAGACACCGCACTCATCATCAGGAACGGCAATGAAGCTGAAGTCATCGGCTCAGGCATGGTCATTGTTTTTGACCCGGGAAAATTGACCCACAACAACATCGCTATATTAAAACCTGGCACTCCTCTCACGATGACTAACCTGATTACCCACGTGCTTTCTGCGGGTGATCGATACAATATTTCAAACAGGGCGGTGAGTGTGCTACCGGCGGTGAAGAGTTTGTTGTAGAGCCTCCCCTAACCCCTCCAAAGGAGGGGGACTTTTAATTTTTATAAATAGCAACCACCTCATCACTATTTGATGATTTGCTTGCACGATACATCCCTTCCGTATTAAACGGTAAGGCCACATTGCCTAATGCATCCACGGCTATGAGTCCGCCATCACCGCCTATTTTTAAAATGCGGTTCATGATGACCTCGTCAGCAGCTTGTTGTAAGGTGTACCCTTTGTATTCCATCAGACAGGAAACGTCATAAGCCACGACGCCTCTTATAAAAAATTCACCGCTACCGGTGCAACTCACGGCGCAGGTATTGTTGTTGGCATAATTTCCGGCACCAATCATCGGGCTGTCGCCCACCCTGCCCCATTTTTTATTGGTCATTCCACCGGTGGAGGTGGCTGCAGCAAGGTTTCCGTTTTGGTCGCAGGCTACTGCTCCCACAGTGCCAAATTTGGAATCTTTTTTATCGCTGTGGTCCAGTTGAAATGAGTCACTATCCTTTATTTTTTGCCATTGCTCATAGCGGAACTGATCATAAAAATACTCCGGGTTTTCAGTACCAAAACCGTTTTCTTTTGCAAAACGCATGGCGCCTTCCCCGGCGAGAAAAACGTGTTCACTTTTTAACATAACTTGCTTTGCCAGCGAAATGGGGTTTTTGATTCCGGTAATCAGGGAAACGGCACCTGCTTTAAGTTCCTTGCCTTCCATGATAGAAGCGTCCATTTCGTGTGTGCCGGCATTGGTAAACACACTCCCTTTTCCGGCATTGAACAGTGGCGTATTTTCAAGGGATACAACTGCTTGCTCCACAGCATCAATGGCTGAAGCACCGTTTTCAAGTAATGAGTATCCAACATTCAAAGCTTCTTGCAAAGCGTTTCTGTATGCTGCTTCTTTTTCGGGAGTCATTTTGCCTTTGATCAAGGTGCCTGCTCCGCCGTGTATGGCTATAGCGTATTTTTTCATCTCACCTATTCCCGCGAAGGCGGGAATCTCGTTATTAATTAATCCAAATATTCATTTCTCGCCAAGACGCAGAGGCGCAAAGTTAAGGCAACCTCTCGTCATGAAATTGAATCCGAAAAATACAATTTCCATTTTAATTGCCCGTATAAGTTTTGTAGTTTTATAAGCTAAAATTCAACCACCCATGGCCGAACAAAAACGACTTTTCCTGCTGGATGCTTATGCGCTTATTTTCAGGGGGTATTATGCATTTATCAAGAATCCGCGTATCAATTCCAAAGGGTTGGATACCTCAGCGATTATGGGGTTTATGAATTCGTTGCTCGACGTGATCAGAAGGGAAAAGCCGGACCATCTGGCGGTGTGTTTTGACAAAGGCGGCAGCGATGTCCGCAATGAGCTTTACAGCGAATACAAAGCCAACCGCGATGCCACACCCGAGCCTATTATGATTGCTATCCCTTATATACAGGATATCCTCAAGGCCATGCACATTCCGGTAGTCGTTCTTCCCGGTTGTGAAGCTGATGATGTGATTGGCACACTGGCCAAACAAGCCGAAAAAGAAGGCTATAAAGTCTATATGGTGACCCCCGATAAAGATTTTGCCCAACTCGTTTCCGAAAACATTTTTATGTACCGCCCCGCCAGAATGGGAAATGGTATTGAAATCTGGGGAATTCCTGAGGTACAGAAAAAATTTGGCGTGAAACGTCCTGAGCAGGTCATTGACTTTTTGGGAATGATGGGAGACGCATCAGACAATATTCCCGGACTTCCCGGCGTCGGTGAAAAAACGGCCAAAAAATTTATTGAAGAATTTGAAACCATGGAAAACCTTTTGGCCAATACCGACAAGCTGAAAGGCAAAATGAAAGAAAAAATAGAAGAGAATAAAGAGTTGGGGTTACTTTCTAAAGAACTGGCAAAAATCCTGGTAGATTGCGATGTCACCTTTGATGCCAAGGACTATGAACTCTCTATGCCTGACGGCGAAAAAGTGCAGGAAATCTTTGAAGAACTCGAGTTTAGAAGGCTGAAGGATCAGTTTTTGCAGTTATTTAGCCCCCCTCAATCCCCCCAAAGGGGGGAAGATGATAATTCTTCCTTAAAAAAAGCTCCCCCTCCTTCGGAGGGGGCTGGAGGGAGGCCCCCTGCAGGCTCCGGCCAATTCTCCCTTTTTGATGCAGAAGGCGGCACTACAGAAAACATCACCATGACCTCCTCACGCAAAACAATTAAAGATACTGACCATTTTTACCAGACCGTGCAACCGGGAATGGGCACCAAGCTATTTCTTCAAAACCTGATGAAACAAAACTCAGTTTGTTTTGATACTGAAACTACTTCCCTTGATCCTCTGGAAGCCGAACTTGTGGGTATTGCATTTTCCTGGGAAATCGGAAAAGGATTTTATTTGCTCTTTCCGGAAAAAAGAGAAGAAGCCCAGGAAATCATCGAGCAATTGCACCCGTTTTTTGAAGCTGAATCCATTGAAAAAGTAGGTCAGAATTTAAAATATGACATCAAAGTACTGGCAAAATACAACGTTACCATAAAAGGCAAATTGTTTGACACCATGCTCGCGCACTACCTCATCAATCCTGATATGCGCCACAATATGGATGTGTTGGCAGAGACTTATTTGAATTACACCCCGGTTTCCATCACCGAATTGATTGGCAAGAAAGGAAAAAACCAACAGTCGATGCGCGATGTGCCCCTCGAGCAACAAACTGAATATGCCGTTGAAGATGCAGACATCACCCTCCAACTGAAAGCCCATTTTGAAAAAGAACTAGGCGAGGCCAATACCCAAAAATTATTTGATGAGATTGAAATCCCGTTGGTATCTGTACTGGCGCATATGGAGTTGGAAGGCATTCGGTTGGATGCTGAGTTTTTAAAATCGCTTTCGCGAAAGCTGGATGAAGACATTTTACATTTGGAAAAGGAAATCTATAAAGAAGCCGGCGAAACTTTCAATATCGCTTCGCCAAAACAGTTGGGCGAAATCCTATTTGAAAAAATGCAACTCGTCAAAAAACCAAAAAAGACCAAAACCGGACAATATTCCACGGCTGAGGAT
>NZ_JCBCCK010000123.1:0-2606 GCF_059864935.1 Planktosalinus sp. | reverse complement strand
GTATCATAGTTTATTTCAAATTTTTTATTTCAAATTTCAAATCGCAAATTTATTTTTCTAGATTCTCTTGTTTAATGCCAGTTTCGGCTCCGCTCAACCTCCGGATTTTCTCTTTTCTCATTTCGAACCCGTCCTAAGTCTTAAGTCAATACTGAACACTGAACACTCACCACTACCCTCTACCCACTAATTCCTCTGACTATAAGCCGCCAAAGTCTTGTATTTTTCCGTTTTATAAATGTTCTCAATAATTGAAAATACCTTTTCCTTAAATGCAAATCCCAAAATACCGAAAAGTGCTACTATCAAATACCCCATTTCAGGGCTATGTGTATAGTGCCCGATGGCATACAGCATCATTGGAAGCAGTAGTTTGGGCAAGGCCAGTAACATACTTTTGATGTTAAACGCCTGCTTGTCGCCAAATACATTTTTATTCTGTGTCAGGTCAATGGGTGTTTTTACATAAGCCCCTGCCCATAGTACTATATGTGCGTTTACACCAATGTTATAAATGGCCCCCACGATTAATGCCAGATAGACTTCCCAGCCAAAATAGAGGTAAAACGAGCCAATCAAAGTGGCTGCGGCAGTAGCCACAACCATCAGCCACCATTTGGAATTGAGATAATCCCGGTAGCGAATGTTTTGGCTCATCATCAGTGGATAGTAGGCACTGTCCCAACTGGGTACAAACTGCCCAAAGGTAAACAGGAACCCGCCGGTGACAAACAAGCCGGCAAATATGCGCCACATTGGGCCCTCATAAGTTTCGATCGCACCTGTAAAGAAAAACAGTCCGTAAAAGATAAAAAACGCACTGATGAGCAAGGTCGTTTTCGACCGCTTGTTACGTCTTAAAAGTTTGATGTCGTTTTTCAGGAAGGTACCCATCAACCCAAAGCGGTCCAGCCAGGTGAGTTGTTCGGTTTTTGCATCTTTTTGTTTGATGGACAATCCCGAGTCCAGATAAAGTCTTTTGTAAAAAAAATGATAGGTTTGTCTTAGAACGACACCCAGTAACACAATTGGAATAATGACCAAATACGGTTGATTGTATAATTCCTGAAACAAAGGACCAGTGTACACCGTGGGGTCAAAAACTTGAAAATAATGCAGGCTTGCCACGGCTATGAGCATACCGCCTATGACAAACAACAATTTGTCCTGATTGTTGATTAGAATGTTAGCGAAGTTATTGAAAAACAGCAAGGCAAAAATACCAAAAAACCACGCAACCACTCCCGCGGGATCAAATCCCTGATAGATGAGCACCCCGGAAAAAGGCAACAGAAAAAACAAATGCACCCAGTTGAAAAAGGACAGTATGGTTTTTCCAAGAGTGTACTTAACGATGGTGCCTTTGGGAATATTCAGGGTGAGCAGTTGTCTGATATTCATCACCGGCATTTTCTGTAAAAAGAACCTGATGACCAAATCGATGACCAGATAATAAATCAAAAATCGGTTAACGGTTGGGAAAGGCTCCAGTTCTAATTTCTCCAGGATAAAGTAACTTCCAATCCCCAACATCAAAAACACGGCGATAAAATAAAGTGCCCCAAGCACCATAAACACTTTTAAAACCACATTGGCCTTAAATGAAGCCGAGCGTGTAAACGATTTCCATTCCAGCGAAAAGAATTTTTTAAACATAGGGTTTTTATGTATGAATTTTATTGAGCGTTTTGTCACAAAATGTAAGTAACCAAAAAGCGGTAATTGTTACATCGGTAAAAATCTTATTTTTTAATTAAGCTTTTATAGCGTTCCAGAACTTCAGGAATCACAGCATCTTCGGTATAATTTTTTAGCACATGCTTATTGAGTTGCTCAGCATCTTCAGATCGTTTTTTGGGGTGGGTGATGTAATACTCCAGGGCTTGAGCCAGGGCTTCGGGATTTTTTGGAGGCACTACTTTTCCATACTCCCCAACCACTTCTGCACAGTAGCCCACATTGGTGGTAACCACCGGCAGACCGGCGAGGGCATATTCCAAAAGAGTCATGGGCAAACCTTCCATATCAGAGCTTAAAACACCTATTTCTACCTTGTTTAGTAAATCAAAAACATCGCTTCGCTCCCCTAAAATTTCAACTGAACCATCTAAAAAATTATTTTTAATCATTTCATTTATGTTGTGTGAATAACTATCGTTAGAAACCTTTCCAACTAGCCATATTTTCCAATCCGGATGGTTTTTATATACCAGATTAAAGGCATTGATTAAATTTTTGTGATTTTTGGGTTTTCGAAAGTTGGCTACACAAATAATGATTTTAGAATTGCTATCACCTCGTTTTGAAATTTGGCTGATTGAATCATTGATAACAAAATTAGGAAAAAAGCAACTATATTTATTCTTCAAATACTCCTTTTGCCATTTGATCAAGTCTTCATTGACTGCAATTGAATAATCAAAATACTTTGAACAGAAAATTAGAATTCTGTTAGTCTCTTTTTGCGATTCCTTACGGCTTCCATAATGGTCATGCCACACCAATTTCACCGAAGGGTTCAGCCATTTTAAAAGTGTGCCAAAAAACCAGGAGGTAGCGTGTGCATGAATGATTTGTATTTTTTCTTGTTTGATGAGTATTGAGGC
>NZ_JCBCCK010000484.1:0-1748 GCF_059864935.1 Planktosalinus sp. | reverse complement strand
CTCAGTATGGCCCATACACCACTGGCGGTGCCATCAATATGGTTTCTAAGTCAATCCCCACTACCCTTTCGGGCGAAGCGCGTTTAACTGCCGGAAATTACCACAGTCGAAGTACAGAGCTTAGTGTGGGCGACTCCCGTGAAAACTTCGGTTTTGTGACCCAATATTTCAATTACAATTCAGACGGGTTTAAGGCACTGGATAATGGCGGGAATACAGGATTTGACAAGAGTGATTACCTGGCTAAATTCCGTGTAAACACCAATCGTGATGCCCGCGTGTTTCAATCGGTGCAATTGAAGTTTCAGTATTCTGAAGAAATTTCCAATGAAACCTATCTGGGATTGACACAAGATGATTTTGACGTAAATCCATACCGAAGATACATCGCTTCTTCTGCTGACAGAATTGATACCGAGCATATGCAATTTCAAATTGACCACTTTATTCGTCCCCTTCAAAATGTTACCATTAAAACTACGGGATATCAAAACAATTTTAACCGCAACTGGTACAAGCTGGATGATGTTGACCTTAACGGAAGGGTTAGTATCAGCAATGTGCTGGCACGTCCTGAGGAATTTCCAAATGAATATCAGGCCCTTTTAGGCAACAGCAACACACCAAATGATGTTTTCGGCCTAAAAGCCAACAACCGCGAATATGAATCACGTGGGATTCAGTCAGTAGCCAACATCCACTTTGGCGAAAAGCTGTATCAGGATTTGGAAATCGGGGTTCGGTATCACGAGGATTTTGAAGACCGTTTTCAGTGGAAGGATAAATATGCCATTCAAAACCGTGAAATGATTCGCACTACGGTAGCCACCAAAGGCAGCGACGCTAACCGCATTACCAGTGCCGAAGCTTTGGCTGCTCACGTTTTGTACAAAGTTGCTTTCAACGGTTTGACATTAACCCCGGGTGTGCGTTATGAAAATATCACGCTTACGCGAAACGATTATGGCAAAAACGACCCCAACCGTACCGGATTTGAGCTAACAACAGCCGAAAACAAAGTTGATGTCTGGATTCCGGGTATTGGAGCCAACTACCGCTTTTCCAATGAATTCTCTGTTTTTGGTGGAGTGCACAAAGGCTTTGCACCTCCAGGAACCACAGAAGGCAGCAAATCCGAAGAAAGTATCAATCTGGAACTGGGAACCCGTTTTAATTACAACGGTTTGCGCGGCGAACTCGTGGGCTTCTACAACAATTATGACAATATGCTGGGCAGTGACCTGGCAGCCTCGGGAGGAACAGGTTCACTTGACCTGTTTAACGCCGGTGAGGCCCTTGTAAAAGGTGTTGAGGTCTTACTTAACTTTGATGTACTACGCTTTACAGAAGGCCATTTAAAACTTCCTGTAACAATTTCCTACACCTTTACCGATGCCCGATTTCAAAGTGATTTTGCCAGTACCGTAGGTATTTTTGGCGAGGTGGCCGATGGTGACGAAATTCCATACATCGCCCGCAACCAGTTTAACGTAACCGCTGCACTTGAAAACTCCATTTTCAATATCAGCCTGAGTGGCCGGTATACTGATGCCTTTAGGACCGTTGCCGGAACAGGAGTTATTCCGCAGGAATTTGAGGTGGGGAGTCATTTTATAGTTGACTTTTCGGCCAAGTATTTCTATTCATCGCGGGTGACCTTGTTTACCAACATCAACAACCTGTTTGACAGCACTTATGAAGTAGCCCGCATGCCTGCAGGGTTGCGTCCCGGGGCGCCGTTTATGGTC
>NZ_JCBCCK010000465.1:0-4961 GCF_059864935.1 Planktosalinus sp. | reverse complement strand
GTTGGTAAGTCAGCTTATGGCTATAAGGCGATGGGTGATTTGTTTGTTTTTTTGTTTTTTGGATTGCTCTCAGTGGTGGGGAGTTTCTTCCTTTACCATCAGGCACTTTCAGTCGCAGTGTTATTACCGGCCATAACCATCGGGTTTTTAAGTGTCGCCGTGCTTAACCTCAATAATATGCGCGACCGCACTGCTGATGCTCAAGTAAACAAAATTACCGTCCCGGTATTGCTTGGCGAAAAAGCTTCCAAAAAATACCACGCTTTTTTACTGTTAACAGCATACGGTGCTGCATTTCTTTACTTTTATTTCTATGCACAACATTGGTGGCAATACTTGCCGCTGCTTGCATTTATTCCTTTATTGAAACATTATGCCTTTGTAATCACAAACAGGAATCCCGCAGCACTTGACCCCGAATTAAAAAAAGTGGCATTAAGCACGTTTTTATTTTCAATTCTCTTTTTATTAACCTCCTTTTTTTAGTATTTTTAAAACTTTAATAATTTTTTCTTACTAAAGCGTCAACTATCTACTTATGAAGAATTTTTTCCTACTAATGATTTGCTTATTTTTTAGCATTTCATATTCACAAAATAATACATCATTAACCATTAAAGAAAGTACAGAATATATAGATGATATAGTAGCTAATGATATCCATGTAGTGCGCACCGGAAAAAACAATTTTACCGGAGTAGTAAGAGGCACAAGAAAGGGGCTGATTTTTGACGTTTTTGATGAAAACCTAAATAAGGTGTCAAGTAATATTGTTGATACCTACTCAGATGAAAACTATATTGGAGATTTGTTTTATAACAATCAGATTTTAGTTTTTACAGTCAATTCTCCCAACAGAAAAGATAGAATCTTGTATTGCCATGTTTTTAATTTAGAAAAAAATTCGTACAGTAGAATAGAGTTGTTTCAAGCTACTGTAGAGAAAAACCAACCAATTTTTTCAGGAGCCAATAAACGTGAAACCAATTTTGCCTTTTCGCCAAATGAGAAATATTTTGTTATAGCTACTGACAATATCAAGAAAAAAGTGAATTCTTATACCGTTAGGGTATTTGATTCTGAAACGATGAAAATGGTCTATGAGCAATCCTATCAGGAACATGAAAAAAATCATTTTCAATTTAATGATGTCTCCATTGAAGATGATGGTACGGTTTATACATTAGGCAAATTGTATAAAGCCGGTAAGTCAGACAAAAAAGGGGGAGCAGCCAATTATCAATTTATTTTAAATAAAATACAACCTGAAAACACCCCCAAAACTCTTTATGTAGAATTAGACGATCAATACGTCAATACATTGTCTATTAGCACGTTAAACAATAAGTTGCACTTGCTGGGATTCTATTCAGAAAAGCGTACCGGTCTAATGAAGGGTGGTTGTAATTTTATCATCAATAAAAACGATTTTTCCATAGCCTCTAAGGAATTATATGAATTGCCGTTAGAAGTTTATGAAGGTATTTACGGTGATAATAAAGGAGAAAAACAAAAAGATAAAAGTAAAGAGTTAAAAAACTTTTCAATAGATTATGTTCTGAATGACAGCCAAGGGAATACATATCTGCTGGCTGAAGAGTTTTTTATAAGACACTCTTATGTCCATATGCCAAATGGAATGGGATACCATACAACTACCTATCATTATAATGATGTCATTGTTTTTAAATTCAACAATTCCGGAAAATTGGAGTGGGGAAGAAGTATCTATAAAAGAGCCAATGGACCGTCTTACAATGCGTTCTTAAAAAACGACCAATTGCATATAATTTTGAATTCCGGTAAAAGGTTAACCGAAAAAAATGACGGTCGCACCAAAGTTTCCAGGGGTTTTCTTGAAAGCACTTCTCTGTATGACATAAATTTTTCGAAAACCGGTGATATGTCTTACGACAAAATTCAAGACAACAAAGGAAACACCAACTACCTGCCCTCTTATGGTTCTTATGAAAACAACCGTTTTATTATGACCAGTGACGGTAAAAAGAAAAAACAATTTATGGTATTGGAATAAAAAAAGAATCCTATAAACTTATTCATTATGAAAATCACTTATTACGGACACAGTAGCTTTGCACTCGAAATCAAAGGAAAACACATTATTGTTGACCCGTTTATCAGTGGGAGTCCGCTGGTGGATGGTAAAGTGGATATCAACAGCTTAAAAGCCGATTACATTTTGCTCACACACGCACATCAGGACCATTCATTAGACGCAGAAGCCATTGCCAAAAATACCGGAGCCGTGATCGTGAGTAATTATGAAATCGCCACTCATTACGAAAACAAAGGCATCACCGTTCACCCCATGAACCACGGGGGAAGCTGGCAGTTTGATTTCGGAAAGGTAAAATATGTCAACGCTATTCACACCAGTTCATTTCCCGATGGAAGCTACGGTGGCCAACCCGGCGGATTTGTCATTGAAGGAGAGCATAAAAACATCTATATAGCCGGTGATACAGCCCTTGCCATGGATATGAAACTCATCCCGATGCACACCAAGCTCGATCTGGCCATACTGCCCATAGGCGATAATTTCACTATGGGAATTGAAGATGCCATCATCGCTTCCAATTTTGTGGAGTGTGATAAAATCTTAGGATGCCACTACGATACCTTTGGGTATATCGAAATTGACCATGAGGAAGCCAAACGCAAATTCTATGATGCCGGTAAGGATTTGATGTTACTTGAGGTCGGGGAGAGTATTGAGCTTTAAAAGAGAGAGGGAGACACGGTGACAAGGAGATAGGGTGATAGGGAGATTGGGAGAGAGTTTAATCAGTTTAATAAATATTTCAAGAAATGAGCAGAATTATTTCGCATAAAGAACTAAAAGTTTATCAGTTATCGTTTGAGGCTGCTATGCAAATTTTTGAAATTTCAAAATCATTTCCACCGGAAGAAAAATACTCATTAACTGATCAAATCAGGAGGTCATCAAGGTCTGTTTCAGGTAATATTGCTGAAGCTTGGCGTAAAAGGAGGACGAAAAATCATTTGTTGCTAAATTATCAGATTCAGAAGGTGAAGCAGCTGAAACTCAGGTTTGGTTAGATTATTCAATTGCATGTAAATACATTAATGAACAGGTTTATAAGGAACTTTATGAAAAGTATGATTATATTCTAGCGATGTTAGTAAAAATGATATTAAATCCTCAGCAATGGACTATAAAAAAGTAAAATTAAAATACAATGCCCGGCTCCCCATCACCTTGTCCCCCCATCACCCCATCAGATTATGACTGCTTATTATCTAAATCACGAATTAATTTTTAAGAAACCGAGTGGTACTTCAAGAGGTATTTTAAAAACCAAAGAAACCTGGTTTTTAATCATCAATGACGGCAATAAAACCGGCATAGGCGAATGCGGAATACTGCGCGGACTCAGTATTGACGATCGCCCCGATTATGAAGACAAACTGAACTGGGTGTGTGAAAACATCCACCAGGGAGAAGAAAAACTTTATGAGGCTTTAGAAGAATTTCCTTCCATTCAAATGGGAGTAGAGACGGCATTCCTTTCGCTTCAAGCGAAAACCCCTTTTGAATTGTTTCCCTCAGATTTTACGAAAGGAAAAGCTTCAATTTCCATAAACGGTTTGGTATGGATGGGGGATAAAGAGTCTATGAATAAACAAATTAAGCAAAAAATAGATGCTGGCTTTACCTGTATTAAAATGAAGATTGGTGCGATTGATTTTGAAACCGAAATGGAACTTTTAAAATCAGTGCGAAAAGAATTTTCTGCTAAAGAAATAGAACTACGGGTTGACGCCAATGGCGCATTTACACCGACTGAGGCTTTGGAAAAGTTAAAGCGCCTTTCAACACTTGAGATTCATTCCATTGAACAACCCATCAAACCCGGTTACTGGGACGAAATGGCTCGTTTGTGTGAAGCAACTCCGTTACCCATTGCCCTTGATGAGGAACTTATTGGTGTATTTGAATTACAACATAAAAAAAAGCTGCTACAAACCATAAAACCACAGTACATCATTTTAAAACCAAGCCTGATTGGCGGTTTTCGCGGAAGCGATACCTGGATAGAATTGGCTGAAAATCAAAATTGTGGCTGGTGGGTGACCTCGGCGCTTGAAAGTAATGTAGGTTTAAATGCTATTGCTCAATATACTTTCACAAAAAACAGTAAATTGCCACAAGGTTTGGGCACCGGAAGTTTGTATACAAACAACATCGATTCCCCGCTTGAAGTTCGCAGTGGATTTTTAAATTATAATCCTGAAGGCGAATGGAAGTTGGATGATTTGAAATTAGAAGTCAGAAGTTAAATATTAGAAATATGAAATACAACAGATTCTAAATTATGTATATATCTCAAGGTTATAAGGGTAAAATCGGATTATGGAAATACTTTGTTATTCCTATTGCAATAACATTGATTATTTTATTTAATAATTTAATGATTTCAGCCTTAGGTGTTGATGTAAATCAATTAATGGAAGAACAATACCAGTCAAAAGGGAAGAATAGATTTTTGGCTGAAATGCTCTTACAATTTGCATTTTTACTGGTTGTTTTGCTTTTGTGGGTGAAATTTGTGCACAAGCAAACATTAACTTCGCTAACAACGTCCAGAAAAAAAATTAGTTGGGGAAGATTTTGGGTAGGTTTTGCTCTTGTTGCAATTACTTTGACAATATTTACAATAATTGATTATTCACTAAATCCCGATGATTATATAGTTCAATTTCAATGGGAACCATTTCTAATAATGCTTCTTATTGTTATAATTCTTATGCCTTTACAAACTAGTTTTGAGGAGTATTTTTTTAGAGGTTATCTTTTACAGGGAATAGGAATAATGGCTAAAAACCGCTGGCTACCGTTGATTTTAACTTCATTAGTATTTGGTTTGCTCCACATGTCAAATCCTGAAGTTGGCAAACTGGGTAATGTCATTATGGTG
>NZ_JCBCCK010000111.1:0-6243 GCF_059864935.1 Planktosalinus sp. | reverse complement strand
CGGAGATTACAGGACCGCTGTGGTATCTCATACTACAGGGTATACTATGCCTTCTTTAAATAATAATGAAGCCTCAAGGTCTTACGGTATTGAGATTACCATTCTCAATTACTATACAGGCTTAACGAAAAAAGAAGATCTGATGGCTACATTATACAAACCAGTTGGTGACTTTATCACGGGCGGTGGATATATCCTGCCACTAAACCCAACTCCGGCAGTGGGAGAGTACCCTTCAGACGAAGGTACCCGTACCAACTTTGGATTTAACGTGAAATTTAACCCCAATGGTAAAAACCTTAAAGGCCGCCTGAACTTTATATGGCGCACCGAAAATGGCCGTATTTTCCAGGCACGTTCTAATTCTATTCAGTCATTGGGTGTGGACATTTTTGATGAAGACAATAAAATAGCTGTTTTTGAAGCAAAATGTAATGTAAGAGACCTTTCTGAAAGTAGTCAACCAATACCCAATTCCGGTAATGTTACGATGTATGTAACTATGATTGACAGAGGAGAGCCGGGTGAAAATGATGTCATTGGGTTTACCCTTTGGAACGGAAATCAGCTCTGGTATTCTAGCAACTGGGACGGACTCGGTACTGAGGAGCTTTACCTCTCCGGTGGTAACCTGATTGTTCATAGCGGATTTAATTCTGGAACAACAACGAGTTCTACTAACACTACAAACAACTCCCTGGAAGTGGAAAGCTGGCCGAACCCGTCAAATGAACTATTCTCTATATTGGTGAGCTCTACCAATACTACAGAGCCTATACATTATACGGTGTTTGACATTGCCGGACGTTTTATTGAGGAGTCCACCGGTAGTGTGGGTGAAACCTATAAGATTGGTGACCGCTACCCAACCGGTGTGTATGTGGTAAGAGTTTCACAAGCAGGCACATCCAAGTTTATCAAACTGGTGAAGAAATAATTCAATAACCAACCAAAACCTGAAAAGGCTTTTAACTTCGGTTAAAGGCTTTTTCTTTTATAAGGGTTGCAGGGTTTTGAAAAAATGTTTTATTTAGTGATTGGATTGAAATTAAAAAAAAGAGATTAACTTCGTTGAACCTAAAGGTTTCCCGCCTTACTACTTCGCTTTCCTCTTTCGCTGAAGCTTTAGAGGATAAAAAGCTTCGTAGTACAAAGTCGCGGGAATAGGGGTTGATTCTTGGTTTTTGAAAAGAGGGTTTACAAGAAAAATAATGGAATATTAATTAACGGGATTCCCGCCTTCGCGGGAATAGGTAGTATGAAACAAATATTAGGTATAGGATCGAGAATTAATCACCCTGAACACGGTAAAGGTGTGGTCACCAACGTAACTTCCAAAATGTATTGGGTGACTTTTATGGACAAGGGATTGGAAACCATTCCTGTGGAAGATGATTTTGAGACCATAGAAGCTGTAGAAGACGAAGTGGACACCGTAAGCTTTTCAGAAGTGGAAGAATCGCTTAGGGACATTCTAAAGCGCTGGAGCGACATCACGGAAGTGGTGCCCATAGCCGATAAATGGCGCGGGGGTACTATGATCCTGCAGCCCAAAGACAAAACCTTGTCTTCAAAAGAAGTCCCCGTCGACACATTTTTTAATAAAATTGTGATGTTACGCGACCGTTTGCGTGTCATGGAGCAAAAAATCAACGCCTCCAAAGAGCTGGATGCAGATCTTAAAATAGACCTGCAGCAATACATCACCCGCTGTTACGGCAGTTTGACCACCTTCAATGTGTTGTTTAAAAACAATTCGCAACATTTTGTAGGGGATTCTTCAAAGCGGGAGTAAGTTATAGCTATTTCAGGACGGGTCACAAAAGCCGGTGATAGGGAGATACTTAATAGATGGTGTATAGATGGTGTATAGATGGTGTATGGATAGTGTATGGATAGTGTATGAGGAGTGTATGGAACGGCAATTTTGTTTCTTCCCCAAAAATACGATTTACTTTTCCGCAACGTTAATGCTATAAAGCATTTCAATGCAGCCACTTCCATTATTTTTAATATTTGTTGATCCCAATAACAACTATGCATGGCTTGCTCCCTATGCTTACGGCATTATTTTCCTTGGGTTAATGTTCCTTCTGTTTAAAGGGTTTGAGCTGTACTATACCATCAATTATGACAAACCGCTATCCAGACATTTTTTTGTATATCGAAAAATTGGCCCTGATGAACTTTCTTTTTTAAGAAATAATTTTTCCTTTTACAACAGGTTGACAACCAAACACAAAAAACAATTTGAACACCGTATAGCGACATTTAAACAGTCCAAAACTTTTATGGGAAGAGCGGGGTTTGAAATTCACAATTCGCATAAGTTGCTCGTTGCGGCGGTGGGCTGTATGTTGAGTTTTGGCAGGAAAAACTACAATTACCGGTTGATTGATACCGTATTGATTTACCCCAAAGAATTTTACAGCAAAGCCAATGAAGCCTATCACAAAGGGGAATTTAACCCCCAACACAGGGTAATCGCTTTTTCGTGGGAAGATTTTGCAAAGGGCTATGAAATTACCAATGACAATCTCAATTTGGGAATACATGAATTTATGCATGCCATGCAAGTTGAGGCAAAAGTGTCAAGAGATGGTGATTCAGCAAGGTTTAACAAGCACTTTAAAAATATTTTGAAAAGGTTAACCCAACAAGAAGTGAAAGACAAACTGGATGATACCCGCTTTTTCAGGGCCTATGCATTTAGGAATCAATATGAATTTATGGCGGTGCTTTCTGAATATTTTTTTGAATCACCTGTTGAATTCAGACAGCACTTCCCTGAAATTTATGAATACAAAAAGAAAATGCTGAATTTTAATTTTGCGGGCTATTAGGTTTTAAAAACCGATGCAATATCCATCGAAATATCCAACCCATCAGTAATAAAACCACTCCGGAAATTACCACAAACTTGTTTAAGGACACAGCCATTGTTAGGCATCCCATCAATCCCATAATCGGAATCCATTGCGGGTATAGGCGGTCCGTTTTTTCTTGTTTTAATGCGGCAATATTAGTGATGCTGTAGTAGAGTAAAATTGTAAAAGCCGCAGCAGCAAGTACAAATTCAAAGCTGCCAAACCAGGTAAGTAAAAGTATGATCAGTGCAGTAAAAATTAAAGCGATATGAGGCACTTTACTTAATTTATGGACGCTATGAAACACCGGAAAAAAATCGTTGTTTCTTGCCATTGCAAAAAACATTCTGCTGATCCCCAAAAGTTGACTCAATAACACTCCAAGCATGGCCGTAGATGCGCCTAAAGTAATCACCAAACCAATTGCCGGCGTGTTTAGTTGGTTGGCGACAAGTTGAAGGGGCGATGTGCTTGATGCCATTCCGTCATCACCCAAAACGCCTATTGCCACAAAGGAAACCAAGGCGTACAAAATGATGGCTGAAACTATGGTAATTATGATGGCCTTGGGGATGGTTGTTTTTGGATTTTTTACTTCTTCGGCCAGCGTGGCAATTCGGGCATAACCCGTAAATGCAAAAAATAAAAGGGCAGCTGCTTCTGCAATTCCATAAATTCCGAATGGGGCAAAAGGGGTAAAGTGTGCTTTTTCGACCTGAGGAAATCCACTTACTACAAAATAAAGCAAGGAAAGTAGGGTAAAGCCAACAATAAAAAGGTTCAGGTTTCCGGCTTTTTTAATGCCCATTAAGTTGGCAATCAACAACAAAATGATGGCTGATGTTGCTAAAATTTTGGGGGAGCCCAAAGGAACCAGTTGGTAAAAATAACTTCCAAAACCAATAGCCACCACACTGCCGGCAGCAATTTTACTGATAAGAAACATCCAGCCTGCAGAAAAACCAAATAACGGACTCAATAAGCGGATGCCATAGTCGTAAGTGCCACCGGCAAAAGGATATTTGGCCGCCAGTTGTGCCGAACTCAATGCATTGCAAGCAGCAATTACTCCGGCAATCAATAAGCCTACCAAAAACGCAGGCCCGGCTACTCCCGCAGCTACTCCGGTAACCACAAAAATCCCGGCTCCGATGATGGCTCCCAGTCCAACACCAACGGCGTCTTTAAGAGTAAGGCTGCGTTGAAGTTGAGAGGTGGTCATCAATTATTCAGGGAATAAACTATTTATGAATTAAAGAAACTTGATGCAAGATAATTGAAATACTGTTTTTTTAATAGCAATCAGCAATTGTTGCGGTTAAAATAACAAAAACTTAAAGAAGGAGGCTTAGCCGTTCACCTGTTGATTCAACTTCTGAATGGTTTCCATTGGATTTTCAGAACGGAACACAAAACTCCCTGCTACCAGCACATCGGCACCGGCTTCCACGAGTTGGGAGGCGTTTTTGCTGGTAACACCACCATCAATTTCAATTTTGGTGGAAGCACCGTTTCTCTCGATGATTTCTTTGAGTTGCCTTACTTTTTTGTAAGTGTTTTCGATAAAGCTTTGACCGCCAAAACCGGGATTCACACTCATTAAACACACCAGGTCAATATCGTTGATGGTGTCTTCCAACAGCGAAACACTGGTATGCGGATTCAGTGCCACTCCGGATTGCATGCCTTCGGCTTTAATCGCCTGTAGTGTTCGGTGCAGGTGTGTACTGGCTTCATAGTGAACAGTCAAGATGTTTGAGCCCAAATCTGCAAACGTTTTGATGTAGCGGTCAGGGTCAACAATCATCAAATGCACATCAATTGTTTTTTTGGCATGTTTTGAAATGGCTTCCAAAACGGGCATCCCAAAAGAGATATTGGGCACAAAAACCCCGTCCATAATGTCGATGTGAAACCAGTGGGCGTCACTTTGGTTAATTAGTTCGATATCACGTTGCAGGTTGGCAAAATCAGCTGCGAGGATGGAAGGTGCTATTTTGATGTTCATTGAAGGTCTATTTTAAAATTAAGTTAAGTTTGATTAGTTTCTCTATGCCGTTTGTAATAAATTTATTTCCGAAAGCTCCTGACCAATTTGGTGAATACCATTCAAAATTTTATCGGTTTGCTTGGCCGAAGGTTTTTTATGTCCTTGAACATATTGAGATAATAGCGTGGCATTCATTCCAATTTTTTCAGCAAGAAAATTAGCGTTGATCACTTTATAGTATTTAAAAAACTGTTTGAAGTCAATTTCAAATTTTATGTTTTTAGGATCAATTTTCACATCTTCATCTTCAAAATAAAATTCTGTTGCTTCATAGGTATTGTTGATTAATTCAGGAATGGATTTTCCAGTTGTAAATATAGGGTGTTGTTTTGAAAACGCTGAAAAACCGGTATCAGTTTTCTCAACGGTCATTACGATTTTTTTTGTTTTATCAGCCATTTTTATTTTTTTTTGATTCCTGCGTCCTTTAAAATTTTATTTTCCAGGCTTTTACCCATTTCCTGACTACCGTGATTTGGAAATATGATGGTTCCTTTTTTTGTTTTATGTCGCATCTTTATATGAGAACCTTTTTGAGAAACTGCATACCAACCGTCTTTTGTCAGGATTTTATAAAGTTGGGAACATTTCATGGAGACTTAACCTTTAAAAGTCAAAGGTAAATTATAATTTACTTTTTTGCAAATAAAAACTGGTTTGTATTCTGGGTTTATTTATAATTGAAGATGAGATTAGGTTTATTGAACCTAAAGGCTTCCTGTTTTTGGGGTTTTGAAATGGGAATGTAGGTTAAAATTTTGAAAGGTTGATTAACGGGATTTCCGCCTTACTCCTGCGCTAAAGCTTCAAAGTACAAAGTCGCGGAAATAATGAAAAATCCCCGGTAATCAGCCGGGGATTCATTCATCAATCAAAAAACGAACAGTTAGTGATAACTGTTTGTTGCTGTAATATAAGGATTTTTTCAAAATTCTACAACGCTCATATATCCAAAATAAAGGTAGCTGAGCGGAGTCGAAGCTATCCTAAATAAGTTTTCAAGATCTTACTTCTTGAAGTGTGCTTTAATCTTCTGATCGCTTTTTCCTTAATTTGACGCACACGCTCTCTTGTTAGATCAAAAGTCTCGCCAATTTCTTCCAGCGTCATCGGGTGCTGGTCACCCAGGCCAAAATACAAACGAATCACATCTGCTTCACGTGGTGTTAGGGTTTCTAAAGCACGCTCAATTTCTGTCCTTAAGGATTCGTGCAACAGGCTTCGGTCAGGATTTGGGGATTCCCCGCTGCGTAAAACGTCATAGAGGTTTGAATCTTCACCTTCAACAAGGGGTGCATCCATGGATACGTGACGGCCGGAATTTTT
>NZ_JCBCCK010000108.1:0-18036 GCF_059864935.1 Planktosalinus sp. | reverse complement strand
AACCATATCTGATTTCGTGTTTGTCAAGCAATTTAGCCAAAGCTTGTACTTTGTCTTCTTCACCTTGAAGCACAAAACTTTTGTATTTCAGATTGGGTTGAAAGAATTTTCGGAATTCGGTATTGAGTCTTTTGGCATTTTTAGATGATATTTCTACAGTGGAGAGTCCGGTTGTTTTTTGGTGCTCCACACGGTCAACAAGAGTGAGCTCATAGCCCTCATCGGTATCAATACCAAGACCGGCACGACCATGTCCTGCCTGCTCATAGGTCATCCCGATGGCACCCATAAAAGTGGGGTAGGTATCGCCATAACTGGGGTAAAGTAAATCAAAGCGCTCACGTGTAAAAAACAACCATCCTTCGGCATCAAAATATTTGGCGTGGTTTAAACCGATTTGCGTCTGGAATTCGCGTTGCCAGGGTGAAATGATTTCGTGAAAGGGTTCTGCCGCAGGAGCAAAATAGTAGGGTTCGTTGATGCCCTGCTCGTGAAAGTCAACGTGAATGTGTGGCATCCACTGGTTGTAAATTTTAAGTCGTTGTTGGGTTTCCACCTGAGTGGCCCAGGCCCAGTCGCGATTGAGGTCAAACAGGTAGTGGTTGGGCCTGCCTCCCGGCCAGGGCTCTAAATGCTCTGCAGCAACTTGAGCACTGTTGTATGGAGTGGCTTTCACCTGGTTGTACCAGTTCACATAGCGGTCGCGTCCGTCAGGGTTCAGGTTTGGGTCAATGATGACCACGGTGTTTTCAAGCCAGGCTTGTTTTTGGGTAATCAGTTCATAAACGGTTTGCATGGAAGCTTCAGCACTGGAGGCTTCATTACCGTGTACATTGTAGCTCAGCCAGACGATAGCAATTTCAGGGTTAGCACTTCCATCGGCAAGGCCTATTTGTTTCAGGTTGTTAAAACGAATGGTCTCGATGTTTCTTTGGTTATTTTCTGAAGTGACAACGGCATAGGTCAGTTTGCGTCTTTCATTGGTTTGGCCATAATCGTGATAGGTCATCAGGGCACTGTTTTCAGCCACGTGGTTAAAGTAACTGACAATATCGGCGTGACGGGTAAACTGTGTGCCGATATCATAACCTAAAAATTCTGAAGGGGATTGGATGTTTTGACTGAATCCAAAACAAAAAACCAAAAGAAAAATAGAGGAGGTAAATTTTAGTTTCATAAAGTTTTGTTGAAAAATGCTATGTAAATTAAGGTGTTAAATCTACTAAAAACTAATGAAACCTGAAGCGGCTTCGCAAAATTTTAAAAGCTGCTCTATAAAAATGAAAAAGGAAGTGCTTTTTAGAGCACTCCCTTTTTTTGAATTTATATAAAACGATGTTTATTATTAATCTTATAGTTTTATGGTCACTCCAAATTTACCACCTGAAAACGCATTATGTCCTCCGAATTCGAGGTTGATTCCAAAGTTATCCGTAAAGAAATAACGGCCACCCACCTGAGCACCAATGCCTACCCCTGAATTAAAATTACCGGGATAGTTGTCATCAGAAGTCCAGTGGTAGAAGCCAATATTCAAACCGGCATAAAAATCCCAGTTGGTAGGTATGTTCAATATATGGTTGAAGTGATAATTTGCATTGCCCGAAAATCCAATGATGGAATGTTTATATCTTGAATTGTTGAATCTGTCGTTGTAGCCCCTGTAAGACAACTCGGCACCAATGGTGATGTCTTTGTGAACAGCATAATCAAGTCCAATGTAAACAGGAATTCCCCTGTTTGATAAGCCAACCCCCAGATTTAATTGTGTTTGGCCTTTGGGAAGGGAATGTTGTGCAAAAGTTGTTGCTGTTGAAGCAATTAAAAATACAATCAATAAATATACTTTTTTCATTTGTTAGTTAGTTGTTTTTCCGAATACTTTCGGCAGGTGTGAACACATTTTCACAGTGCAAAGGTGCGTTAAGTTTCAAACAGAATGCTTGCAGAACATTAGTAATATCTTACAATATTCACACATGGAAATAGTAGGGATAAAAGCTTCACCGAGACTACAGTAGTAATGGGTTGTAGCTTTTTATTTTATCTGTTTAAGATTTATTTAATGAAAGTTGGAACCGGAAAGAAGGGTAGAAGATATGTCTGGTTGTTCTTTGGGAGTTAGTAAAACAATTAGATGTTTTCAAGGTTTTCCTTACGCTTTTCTTTAAGTTGTTTGTAAAAGGAAGGGGTCAAACCGGTTACTTTTTTAAACTGATTGGAAAGGGCAGCAGCACTGCTGTAGTTTAACTTATGGGAAATTTCTGAAAGACTCAGCTCGTTATAAATTATTAACTCCTTGATGCGTTCAATTTTATGATTAAGAATGAATTGTTGTATGGTAATTCCTTCGGTTTGTGAAAAAAGGTTGGCGAGGTAGGTGTAGTCATAATCCAGTTCCTGGCTTAGAAAAACCGAAAATTTAACTTTGGGCAATTCATCTGTATGGTGTACCAGGTTAATTATTATTTTTTTTATTTTTTCAATAACTATGGCACGTTTGTCATCCATCAGTTCCAGACCTGATTTTAGCAATTCTCTTTTAAGTTGCTCAAGTTGCTGGTCTGAGATATTCTCGAGAACCTTAATTTGACCAAGGTCAACTGAGAAGTAGTTGAGACCAAGTTCGTTTAACATCTCATGGACAAGTATTTTACACCGCAAGCTCACCATGTATTTAATATATAAAGTCATTAAAATTTAGTTATTGATTAGATAAAACCAAGCTGCTTGAATGCCCAAAAAGTATAAATGAATTGTGGGTTCAGAAGGTACTTAAGTAGAGTTCTCTTTATTCAAAAATAAGTCAAACTGTTTTTTCAAATATAAGTAAAATAAACCAAAAGGTGTATTCTACTACTCTATAATAACCATAGAGTTCATTTACCGTGCCATAAAATTTTAGATTTTTTCCGGTAAATTCAATGCTGCTTAAAACATCAATTGAGACATTAACTTTATATTTTTAAAATTAAACTTTCAAACCTCTTATATTTGAAAAGAATTTGAGACTTGCTATGCCAAACCACTTTATTCCCTTTCGTGCCACCGGATATTTTTCAAACCTGATTCTGGACTATTTGGCTCAGGATAAATCAGTTGGAATTTTATACCAACGTTTTCCAAACCTTGAAAACTTTGGGAAACAAATTCAGGAAAAGTCTGAAAATTATCCTCTCCAAAACCGAAAAGTCTTGGTAGATGTCATAAAAAGTCAATACAAAAGCCTGAAAATATCTGAATCCACCTCACAGCACTTCAAAAACCTGGAAAAACAAAACACTTTTACTGTAACCACCGGGCATCAGTTAAACCTATTTACCGGGCCTTTGTATTTTTTATACAAAATCATTTCCACCATCAATTTGTGCAAAACACTGCAAGACCATTATCCGGAAAATCATTTTGTTCCCGTTTATTGGATGGCCACCGAAGACCATGATTTTGACGAAATCAACTTTTTCAACTTTAAAGGAAAAAAAGTGGTGTGGGAAAGAAACTCAGGAGGGGCAGTGGGCAAACTCTCCACTGAAGGACTGGATAAAGTATATAATACCTTTTCAAAAGAACTGGGCACTTCACCCGGTGCCGAAAAACTAAAAGCACTGTTTAAAGAAGCATATATCAACCACAACAACCTGGCAGATGCCACCCGCTTTCTCGCTCATTCGCTTTTTGATTCATACGGTTTGGTAATACTGGATGCCAACGATAAAAACCTGAAAAAACTTTTTGTTCCTTATATCAAAAACGAACTTTTTGAAAACGGTTGCTCTAATGCTGTTGCAAAAACCAACAAAACCATCAATTCCCTGAACGGAAAAAATTACAAATTGCAGGTCAACCCGCGTGAAATCAATCTGTTTTACCTGGAAAAAGGTTCACGCAAACGCATACTAGAAAAAGAGGGGAAGTTTTACATCAACAACTCCGGAAAACAATTCTCAAAAAACGAACTGGAGGCCGAAGTGGACAAGCACCCGGAACGCTTCAGCCCCAATGTGTTGATGCGACCGCTGTATCAGGAGGTTGTATTGCCGAATCTTTGCTACATAGGTGGCGGGGGCGAAATGGCCTACTGGCTGCAACTGAAAAGCTATTTTGACGAAATGGAAGTAACATTTCCCTCCTTGTTGTTGCGGAATTCGGCAGTGCTGGCCACATCAAAACAACTTGATAAAATCAAAAAACTAAACCTGTCAATTGATGATATGTTCCTCCCAAAATACGAACTGGAAACCAAAGTCACTAAACAGGTTTCAGAGATAGCCATTGATTTTTCGCCTCAGCGAAATCAACTCAAACAGCAGTTTAAGGACTTGTATGAACTGGCCAAACAAACCGACCCCACATTTGATAAAATGGTCGCCGCTCAGGAAACCAAACAACTCAAAGGCCTCGATGCACTGGAGAAAAGACTCCTAAAAGCCCAAAAACGAAAACTTGCCGACCATTTAAACAGGGTAACCCTGCTTCAAAACGAATTGTTCCCCAACGGCAGCTTGCAGGAACGTACGGCCAATTTTTCTGAGTTTTATGTTGAGTATGGCGACAGTCTTTTAAAGCTACTTTTTGAAAAACTAGACCCACTGCAGCAGGAGTTTCTATGTTTGGAATTACCGGGTTAAGGTTTCTTTACAGGATTCATCGGGGTTGGAAAAACAGAGTAAACTACAATAGTTTTTTCCTGAATTTCATAAATAATAACATAAGGAAAGATTTTCAAGACCGCTTTGCGAAAGATTTTTTTGTATTTAATTTGATAATGTAGAGGGTAGAGGTGAACGTAGTTCAAGGTTTTTTCAACTTCTTCAACAAACCGGCTTCCCAATCCGTCACTTTTGGACTCATACCAGTAGAACCCATCAATAATATCCTGTTTGGCTTTTTTAGTTACCTGAAGTTTGTAAGCCATGCTTTTCCCTTAATTCCTGTTTGATTTCTTCCCAACTAAAAGTTTCGCTTTTACCGGAAAGGTATTCATTTCTTCTTTTGTCAAGTTCTTTAAGTTGTTGTTCAGAAAGACGGGTTTCATTAGGGTTTCTGTTGTAATTGTCAATGACTTCTACAAGCTGTTCCAAAAGGTGCTTGTCGTTGGTTTCTAACGATTTTTTGATTATTTTCTTTAATTTTATAACTTCCATAGCTTTATAATTTTATTAAAAATACTAAAATTAATTTACTTAATCTCATACTCCAACCGCATAGTAATCTTTGCCGTTTTGTTTTATCAGATGTATTAAAGCTTCCTCCCCAGCTAAAATTTTCACCGCTGTTTTGACTGGTGATTTGAAAAACACCCATACAGACATCTTTGAGTTTATCCAGTTTACCGCAGCTGTTTTCGGTATTTATATCATCATAGACACTAAATTACTTTTTGATAACACTTTTAACTGCCTGGTTTGAGCCCGCGGTTATTTTGATGAAATAAGTCCCGGCACTTAAACCCGATAAATCAATTGTTCCCGACTCAGTGTTTACAACAGTTGTATTCAGCAGTTCACCCAAAATTGAATATACTTCTACTGAAAAAGGAAGTTGCGAAGTTGTCAGGATATTCACCGGTCCGTCAGTGGGATTGGGGTAAAGGATTAACCCTGCATTAAAGTCGTTGGAGTCTAATGAAAGTGTATTTACTTCAATCTCAAAATCAGCCTCGGCAAAACAGTCGGTATTTATAAAGCGCATTGTGACATAAATGGTTTGCGGGTTGCTGATGTTTTGGTAAGCCGTGGGATTTGTAATTATAATTGGGTTTACAAAATAAGATTCATAGTAAGTAAATTCAAAATCGGCCGGATTCTGGGTGCCCAGCATTAACGGCTCGTTTACGGTCAGGTCAAAAGTTGCAATACCGCCTGTACCGTTATTGCTGAATAAATCGTCCGGCATCTGGTCCATATCAGGCTGTTGGTAAACAATTAAATCCAAAGGCAAAATCACAAAACAACCTGTTGTCGGGTCTTCTACACGCACATAAAGGGTTTGTGGGTTCGTTGTGTTTTGGTAGGGATTGGTTACCGGATTAATTCCACCCTCTGCATCTGCCATAGTTTCGTGGTAGGTAACTATCAATTGAGGGTCACCGCCGGTGATTTGTATTGTGGCAGCGTTTAAGTCAAAAATGCCAAAACCGTTACCGTTCACTTCACAAGCAACCAGAGGGTCCGGCTGCTGGACTGAAGGCAAAGGATGCACCACTGCAACAACTTCTTCTAGGTCAGACTCGCAATTGATACTTTCTGTAGACACTGTCCAGTTGTAAAAGAAATAATATGTGTCACCAATAAAACCGTTATATGTATGTCCCGAAGTGATTTGACCCACCGTTCCAAGCGGATAAGGGAAATTGCCATCAGAAAACTCCCGAATCATTGAGGGTCCATTTGAAGCCGAAATATAATAAGTCCCGGCTGCGGGCACATCAAAATTCAAGGTGATGGGAGAGGAAACCGGGGTTGCAGTGCTGCCCCCACCTGCCACGGTAACCGTAGCTGTTTGTATTACTGGTCCTTGATAATTATTTTGCCTCAAATCTACTTGTAAAGATCCACCGTTTCCGGTAGAAAATACTTCTACATCTACAATTGTAAAGGCTTCGGTTGCGGTAAAAGACAAACCAAAATGGTTTGCATTGGAAGGAGTATATGAAGTTGACGAGCCATAAGTGGGCTTACCCTGCCCGGTAAAAGTTGCCCCATCAAGAAGGACTTCGGCCACCCAATATGAAGTTGTTGAAGTGATAGCAGGTGTCTGGAATGTAGTGCCATATCCCAGAATAGTTCCACCAATAGCACTGTCAAACCAAACTGTGTCATCGCCTGTTCCGCTTACAGTGGCCTCCAGCGAAACAACCCCACTGCCGCAAATTTCACCATCTTGTACCGACAGCACATCCAAGTCGTTACAACTTTGTGCATATATAAAGATTGGCATAAAAAAGAGTGCCAACCCAATAAAATAGAAGTAATTTTTTTTCATAACAGTATTGTTTATAATTCTTTGAAGATTAATAATGTATTGTATTAATTACAATGGAAGTTCAAGATACATTTTTTTTAAAACTTATGTGCAAATTTTTTATAAAAATTACCACTCTTTCCATTGCCCAAAAAATCAAATTGCCCTATTTTTGCCTATGCAAAATAACAACGTCCTCATTTTAGATTTCGGTTCGCAGTACACCCAGCTCATTGCCAGGCGTGTGAGAGAGTTAAACATCTATTGCGAAATCCATCCTTACCACAAAATACCACAAGATTTAGACAAGTTTAAAGCCGTGATCCTTTCCGGAAGCCCTTTTTCGGTGAGAGCTGAAGATGCACCGCATCCGGATTTGTCTGCAATTCGTGGCCAAAAAACCATACTCGCAGTGTGCTATGGTGCTCAATATCTTGCCCATTTTAACGGTGGAAGTGTTGAACGCTCAGAGACCCGTGAGTATGGCCGAGCCAAACTTTCGGAAATTTTTGAAAACAACGGGCTTTTTCAAGGCATTTCCATCGGAAGTCAGGTATGGATGAGCCACGCTGACACCATTAAAAAATTACCAGAAAACGGAATTTTGGTGGCCAGTACCCATGATGTGAAAAATGCGGCCTATCGCATTGAAGGCGAGCAAACCTACGCCATTCAATTTCACCCTGAAGTGTACCACACGACCGACGGAAAACAACTGCTTGAAAATTTCCTGGTGAATATTTCAGGGGTTGAACAAACCTGGACACCTTCGGCTTTTGTGGAAACAACGGTTAACGAACTGAAGGCAAAACTAAAAAACGATAAAGTTGTACTGGGCTTAAGCGGTGGAGTGGATTCTTCCGTTGCAGCGATGTTACTTCATAGAGCAATTGGAAAAAACCTATATTGCATTTTTGTCAACAATGGCCTGTTGCGCAAAGACGAATTTGAAAATGTACTGCATCAATACAAAGATATGGGGCTGAATGTAAAAGGGGTTGATGCCTCTGCACGATTTTTGGGAGCACTGGCAGGAGTGAGTGACCCCGAATTAAAAAGAAAAGCAATTGGAAATGCCTTTATAGAGGTATTTGATGACGAAGCCCACCAGATCACTGATGTATCCTGGCTTGCTCAGGGCACGATTTATCCTGATGTTATTGAGTCGGTTTCTGTCAATGGGCCATCGGTGACCATCAAATCACACCACAATGTGGGTGGTTTACCGGATTTTATGAAACTAAAAATTGTAGAGCCATTAAGAATGCTCTTTAAGGATGAGGTGAGACGTGTAGGTGCCGAATTGGGCATTTCAAAAGATATTTTGGGCAGACATCCGTTTCCCGGTCCCGGTCTTGCCATTAGGATTTTAGGAGACATCACCCCTGAGAAAGTGCGTATTATACAGGAGGTGGATGCCGTTTTTATCAACAACTTAAAAAAATGGAAACTCTATGACAAGGTGTGGCAGGCAGGGGCTATATTGCTTCCGGTTGATTCTGTTGGTGTAATGGGAGACGAGCGCACCTATGAAAAAGTGGTGGCTTTAAGAGCCGTGGAAAGTACTGACGGTATGACCGCAGATTGGGTAAATTTACCCTACGAATTTTTACAGGAAACCTCAAACCAAATAATAAATCGCGTAAAAGGCGTTAATAGAGTAGTGTATGACATCAGCTCAAAACCACCGGCAACGATTGAGTGGGAGTAGGGTTTAAGGTTTGTGGTTTCAAGTTTCAAGTTTTGAATTTGTGGTTTCAAAGTTTGAGCAATAATATTTTTATATAGCTGACCCCAGCGAGGTCAAATATTTGTAGAATAAAAATTTTTTTGGCGGCATTTTTGATTATTAAAAATGAAGGCAAAACCCAAAACAAATCAATAACGTGAAGAAGTTAATAATTGTTTTAATAGTCTTTTTATATTCCGGGCTGAGCTTTGCTCAAACATCCTATATAAGTCACAGGGTGCAGCCGGGTGAAACAGTTTTTGCCATCACTCAAAAATATGGGGTTTCTCAGGAAGATTTATTCAAGCTCAACCCCGAAGCACGCTCCGGCTTGAGGGAAGGAACGGTCTTGATCATCCCCAAAACATTGGAAACAACCGTTAATCCCGACAATGGTGATGTAACATTTAAAACTCATACTGTAAAACGCCGCGAAACCATCTTTGGCATCGCTTCCCTTTACGGAACAACGGTTGAAGAAATCAAAAAATACAACCGTCATCTTTATGCCAATGAGTTGAAACGCGGAGAGGAAATCAGAATTCCAATTAAAAAGGTGACCATACTTCAACCATACAATCAGCAAGTGACCCAGGCCACAACTGCCGGAGAACTGCCCGGAAAACATGTGATTCAGGCCGGAGAAACCAAGTTTGGTATTTCAAAAAAGTACAACATCACCGTTGCTGAATTGGAGGCTTTGAATCCCTCAATTTTCAATGAAGAAACCTTGTCCATCGGGCAGGTACTTAATGTTCCGGAAAAACCTGTAACAGAACCGGATGTAAAAGACGAAGAAAACTTTACGTTTTACACCATTAAACCCCGTGAAGGTTTTTACAGGCTGGAAGTAATGTTCAATCTTACAGAAGAAGAAATCATTAAGCTCAACCCGCATACAAAAGACGGATTAAAAGAAGGAATGGTAATCAAAGTGCCAAAAACCACCACTTCGGTTTCAACGCCTTATGAAACAACAGACATGCCATCGCGCACTATTAATCTGGAATACTCACTTTCCAACTTTAAGCCAAAAAATGTGGTTTTGTTTCTTCCTTTTCAATTGGACAGGATTCAGCTGGACTCCATAAGAAATAATGAAAGCCAACTGGCAAGCAATGCCACGATGCGCCTCGCCGTTGATTTTTATACAGGGGCCTTGCTGGCTGTCGATTTTGCCAAACAACGGGGTGTTTCAGTAAATCTGCACGTGTTTGATTCCCGGGAAATGGAAGGTGGTGTGCAGTCACTTTTCAGTAGAAAAAACATTAAGAATGTAGATGTAGTTATTGGGCCGTTGAGACAAACTTTGGTAGAGCGCACGGCTTCTGAACTTTCGTCACAAAACATCCCTGTTATTTCGCCGCTAAGCAACAGGCAGGGAAGAATGTATTCCAATTTTATCCAAAGTATTCCGCAAAGTAACAATCTGGAGAACCGAATGATGTCTTACCTGAAGGCCAACCATAACGGCCAGAATATCATTTTAATAACCGATAACGCCAATGCAGCCAAACAACAGCGGCTTCAGGAAGTTTTTCCCGGTCTGGCGGTTATTAAACCCCGCGACGGAAATTTTTTCAGGAATGAAGACATTTCAAACAAAATCAGCAAGGACGGCGAAAACTGGGTGATACTGGAGTCTTCAAACGTGACCCTGGTGAGCAGCGCAGTGGGAATATTAAACAGTGTGAGACGCAGTAGGCACCTAAGGTTATTTACACTCGATAAAAACGATGCTTTTGACTTCCGTGAAGTATCAAACATCCATTTATCCAATCTGGAATTTACCTATCCGTCCTGGAATAAAATTTATAACTACACTGACGAAATAGCATTTGTAAAGGCTTACAAAGAAAAATATGAAACCCTGCCCAATCGTTTTGCGGCACGCGGATTTGATATTACCTATGACGCTTTGCTTCGACTTGCTTCAGCCGATTCTATACTGGATGCCAACGATAAAATTGACGGAGAAACGGCTTATGTTGAAAATAAATTCAGATACCAAAGAGACCCTGCAGGCGGTTATGTCAACACAGCGGTGTATATTCTTCAATATGCCGAAGATTTAAATGTCATCGAACTGGAATGAGCACGTCACAAGTAGTTTATCTGGGAAATTTAAGAACGGAATGTACACATTTGGCTTCCGGCGGTTCTTTTATTACAGATGCTCCTTTAGACAATAAAGGTAAAGGCGAGGCCTTTTCGCCCACTGATACCGTCGCAACCGGACTGGCCAATTGTATGCTTACCGTTATGGGAATCAAAGCCCGCGATTTGGGTGTATCTATGGAAGGAACTGTTGCCGAAGTGACAAAAATAATGGCAGCCAACCCCAGGCGCATTTCAGAAATTAAAGTAGTGCTCAATTTCCCCAAAGGAATTTCAGAAAAAAACCAAAAAATCCTTGAAAATACCGGACGCACCTGCCCTGTGGCATTAAGTTTGCATCCTGAAATTGTACAGGACATTCAATTTAAATGGTAATGAAACTTTTTAGCTTCTTTTTTATAATTCTTTTCACTTCTTTTTCCAACGAAAAAATAGCTTGGTCAGAAGAGGTGAATCTCGCCTGGGAAGACTTTAAAGGCCGCCCCGATAATCGCAGCTCTTATGTGGCGATGACCAATTCGGGAATCGTGTTCTCCTACCGGGTTGCTACAGAAAATGGCAATATATCATTGACCACAGAAGTAGAAGCCCAGTTCCATCCCGAAATGTCCTGGCACAAACCTGATAAAGTCAACAACCACGTCTTGCAACACGAGCAAGGACATTTCAATATTACCGAAATTCACGCCCGCAAATTGAGAAAAGCCTTTACAGAATATAAGGCAACCAAAAATTTTGAAAGGGAACTCAATGCTATTTTTACAAGAATTAACCGCGAACGACAAGTCATGCAGGACCGCTATGACAAAGAAACCAACCACTCCCAAAACAAGGAAAAAGAAACCCAATGGCAAGTTTTAATCAATATGGAGCTTAAAAAACTGGAACAGTGGAAAAATTAAAAGCACCAAAACCCAAGCACCAAATCAATACTTCGGGACCAAATCCTATTTAGGACTCTACACTCTACAAACCAGAAACTTGAAACCAGAAACTTGAAACCAGAAACTTGAAACCAGAAACTTGAAACCCGAAACTTGAAACCAGAAACTTGAAACCCGAAACTTGAAACCCGAAACTTGAAACCAGAAACTTGAAACCCGAAATCCTCATCGAACTCGCCCATTACAAAATGCCATTTGGCAAATACAAAAACTTTGACCTGATTGATATTCCTGAATATTATTATGTGTGGTTCAAGCAAAAGGGATTCCCCCAAGGCAAACTGGGACAAATGATGGAGCAGATGTATGAAATCAAGCTCAACGGCCTGGAGGAACTCATTTACAACATCCGGAAAAAATTCCCGAGTAAATAAGTTAAAAAAAAATAGTGGCTCGGTAAAATATTTTTACTTTAGCAAAAACACCAACAGTACCTAAAAGACATCTATTCCAATGAAAATACCTGTTTTTTTATTTTTGCTTTTTATCTTGGCTGGTTGTGATATCCAATATCAAGGAGATACCCGACTATTGGTAACCGGAAAAGTGGTTGACCGAGAAGGCTCGCCCATATCCGGTATGGATGTAATTACAAAAGTAAGTCTAGGTTCCGGTTTTGGAAGCAGTAAAGACGATATCGGGATAACTTCAACCGATGATCAAGGTGTTTTCACAATGCTCTTCCCAAAACCAAAAGGAGAAATTGATTACACTATTCACTTCTTAAGCATTGAAAATTATCAGGAAAAGCGTTTTGTGAATATCTTCTACGAAGATTTCACTGATTATGCTTACAGATTAGAACAGACTACTTTATATAAAAATGATGATATTGTAAATCTTGACTTTTCATTTAATCAAATCAATCCACAAAACAGTATAACCGAACTAAATGTTATCGGGATGCTTGCAGACTATTGGGTTTGGGTAAACCCTATTGATGCACATCAAAACAATATTTATTATAGACAGCATGAAGTGGCTAAAAATCAAACCCTTGTATTAGAATATATCGTGCATGATTTTACAAATAATCAGAATACAACCCACACCGAAACCATTGAAATTGGAGAGCAAAATGTGACCCACACCATAACCTACTAAGAAATGAAAAAAGTTAGTATATTTTTTTTGATAATATTTCAATTTGGTTTTTCACAAGAAGAAGAAACCAAACAAAAACCCATCTTTTCATTTGATCATGGTTTTTCGGTCTATTTGAATAAACACATTAATTTTGGGGACAACTTCTTGGCTGAAGCACATAAATCAGTAATCGGCTTTGGAATACAAAAGAATATTGTCAATATATACGGGTTTGCCGTAGGCGTTGCTTATGAATTTTCAGCTTATAAAGTAACTGACAAATCAGTAGTTGGAAACATTGAATCAGCAAATTATTCAAACTTTTCTGCACGAGTGACTTATGATTATGAAATTTCAGACAAAGTAACCTTAAACCCCTTTGTTGGTATAGGAGGAACAAGATTGAAACATAATAGAATCTCCGGTAATTCCAATAACTTTGGAAGTATAAGTGGAACTTCATATAATGCAGGGCTCTATTTTGCTTTTAATTTTACCGAAAAAATGCATCTTTTTGCGGGAGTAAATTACAGTGATGTTTCTTATGCAATAAAAAGCGCACCCGAGTATAACTCCTTCTTCAACAACTCAAACCAAATCCAAATTCATCTGGGAGTTGGATTTTTTTAACACCCTTAATCAATACTAATTTTAAATGTATTTCTAAACAAGTATTGTCTTTAAGGCAAAATGTTAGTGAGAAAAAGGAGGGTTACTGAAAAATACTTGAAAATAACACCCAAACTCCCTAAAAATATTAACCGCTTTTTCATTGTTTGGTATCATTTCTTCTTTGTATTTTTGCGCATTGTAAAAATGAGAAATAGATGTTTTTTATTAAAAGTCTATTTTCTATAATCTCAAACCTGCCTGCGGTAGGCAGGTCTAACATCTGAAATCTAACATCTAAAATGGCCAACACCAAATATATCTTTGTAACAGGAGGTGTAAGTTCTTCATTGGGGAAAGGAATCATAGCAGCTTCACTGGCAAAATTACTTCAGGCAAGGGGCTATCGCGTGACCATTCAAAAATTGGATCCCTACATCAACATCGACCCGGGCACACTCAACCCCTATGAACACGGCGAATGTTATGTAACCAATGACGGTGCAGAAACCGATCTGGATTTAGGCCATTATGAACGCTTTCTCAATGTTTCTACCTCACAGGCCAACAATGTCACCACCGGACGTATTTACCAAAGCGTGATTGAAAAAGAACGCCGCGGCGAATTTTTAGGTAAAACCGTTCAGGTTATTCCACACATTACGAACGAAATCAAAGAACGCATACAGTTGCTTGGCAAAAGTGGCGATTTTGATATTGTCATTACCGAAATTGGAGGTACAGTTGGTGATATTGAGTCGCTTCCCTACATTGAATCTGTGCGTCAGCTTAAATGGGAACTGGGTGACGATAACGCCATTGTAATCCATTTGACATTAGTGCCCTATCTCGCTGCCGCCGGTGAATTAAAAACAAAACCCACCCAACACTCGGTAAAGGTACTGATGGAAAGCGGTATCAGGGCCGACATTTTAGTGTGTCGCACTGAGCACCATCTTTCAGATGAATTGCGCACCAAACTGGCTTTGTTCTGTAATGTAAAAAAAGAAGCAGTCATCGAGTCCATCGATGCCTCAACCATATATGACGTGCCCAACCTGATGTTAACTGAAGGATTGGACACCATAACGCTACAAAAATTAGATCTTCCTCCGGGTAATGAACCGGATTTGTACCGTTGGAATCAGTTTTTACAGCGACATAAAAATCCAAAGAAAACTGTAGATATTGGTCTTATCGGAAAATATGTGGAGCTTCAGGATTCTTATAAATCCATACTTGAATCTTTTATTCATGCCGGAGCCGAACTCGAGGTTAAGGTGAAAGCCATTCCCATTCACTCTGAATTTATTGATGATGATGTCATTGAAACCAAAATTTCAAAACTTGACGGGATTCTCGTTGCACCCGGTTTCGGAGAACGAGGAATTGAAGGAAAAATTAAAGCCGTGAAATATGCACGTGAAAACAACATTCCGTTTTTTGGTATCTGTTTGGGGATGCAAATGGCCGTTATTGATTATGCCAGAAATGTACTCGGTCTTGAAGGTGCAAACTCTACCGAAATGGATGCCAATACACCCCATCCGGTCATTGACTTAATGGAAGAGCAAAAAAGCATCGTCGATAAAGGCGGAACGATGCGTTTGGGTACATGGACGTGCAGGTTAACGCCTGATAGTATCGTAGCAAATGTGTATAAACAAAGCATCATAGAAGAACGCCACCGCCATCGATACGAATACAACAACAAATACAAGCAACAACTGGAGGATGCCGGAATGTTAACCACAGGAGTAAACCCCGATACCGGTCTTGTTGAAATTATCGAAATTAAAAATCACCCCTGGTTTGTGGGGGTGCAATACCATCCGGAATATAAAAGCACTGTGGCCAATCCACATCCGCTTTTTGTTTCATTTGTGGAAGCGGCAGCAAAATACAATACCGATAAAATCTAAAATATCATTCAGTAAATACTGAAAATTTTAAAACATGCTAGAAGATAAAAAAAGTTTTGATTTCAATTCGTTTATAGGTTTTGCGTTAATTGCTTTGATCCTTGTCTGGATGCTGTATCAAACAGCACCCACCCAAGAAGAACTCGAAGAAAGAGCACGAACAGAGCAGGTTGAAAAGGAACAACAACAACCCACCGAAACCCAAACCCCGGTAGTTAGCGATACAATTCAAGGTGAACCCACCGAACGGGTTATGACTTCAGATTCTTTAAGACTGGAGCAACTCAGAAATCAATTGGGGTCGTTTGCATATTCGGCTTCTTTGCCTTCAGCAACTGATAAGTATACAGTTCTTGAAAATGAGGTGCTGCAACTTAAAATTTCCAACAAAGGAGGTTATATCATTGAAGCCACTTTAAAAAATCACAAAACACACGATTCCATTCCCATTTCCCTGATCAAGGATGGAAATGCATCATTAAACCTTCAGTTTCAGGCTGAAAACAGAATACTCAACACCCAAGACCTTTATTTTGAACCCACTTTAACACGAAGTGGGAATAACACCATTCTTTCAATGCGTTTGAAAGCATCTGAAAATGCCTTTCTGGAATACCGATACGAAATAAAGCCCGGCGAGTATATGCTCGATTTTGCCGTTCAGTCACAAGGCTTGAGCAATATTATAAATACTTCGTCACCGGCTGAGATGGAATGGCAGTTGCGCGCTTACCGCAAAGCAAAAAGTATTTCCTATGAGAACCGATATACTGAAATGCTATGGGAATATGAAGGTGGTAAAGACGACTATCTGGGTCAGGGTCGCCTGAAAACTGATCAGGACAACGATGTGACCTGGATTGCATATAAGCAACATTTCTTTACCTCCATTTTATTGACAGATACTCCATTCAGAACAGCTCATTTTACTTCTGAAAACCTTGTGGAAGACGAGGAGATTGATAGCTTGTATACTAAAAACTTCATCTCAAAATTTCCATTGGAATTCAAAGCAGGTGAGTTGTCATACAACATGAATTGGTATTACGGCCCGGCCGATTACCATATTTTAAACACTTATGACAGAAACCTGGATGAAATCATCCCTTTGGGATGGGGTATTTTTGGCTGGATCAATAAATATTTAATCATGCCCATGTTCACCTGGTTGTCCGGCTGGATTGCCAATTATGGTATTGTTATAATTGTATTGACCATCATTATAAAAATTGCCTTGTCACCGGTGCAGTACAAGCAATACCTTTCTCAGGCCAAAATGAAAGTTTTACGACCCGAAATTGAGGAAATCAACAAAAAACATAAAGGAAAAGACGCGGCTATGAAGCGTCAGCAGGAAACCATGAAATTGTACAGCAAGGCAGGAGCCAGCCCAATGGCGGGATGTCTTCCTGCACTGATGCAGCTTCCCGTGTTTTATGCCTTGTTTATGTTTTTCCCGTCAGCGTTTGATTTAAGGCAAAAAGGATTCCTCTGGGCAGACGATTTGTCAAGTTATGACCAAATTGCTTCTTTACCATTTTACATTCCGTTTTATGGAGACCACGTTGCTTTGTTCCCTATTTTGGCATCCATCGCCATCTTTATCTATATGATGATGACCACCGGCCAAACCATGCAGGTGCAACAACCCGGTATGCCCAATATGAAATTTATTATGTACCTCTCTCCGCTCATAATGTTGATTTTCTTCAACAACTTTGCGAGTGGACTATCGTTGTACTACTTTATTTCCAATGTGATTACAATCGGAATTATGCTGGTTATCAAATATTTTGTGCTGGATGAGAAAAAAATCCTGGCCAAAATTGAAGAGAACAAAAAGAAACCCAAAAAGCAAGGCAAGTTCCAGCGCAAAATGGCCGAAATCATGGAACAAGCTGAAAAGCAAAAGGCACTTAAAGAAAAGCAAAAGAAAAAGTAACCCCCCTAACTCCCCCAAAATAGGGGAGGACATTTTAAGTTAAATTTATAAAGTTATTTGATTCGGCAATTAGTAATATTAAGGAGGAAGTGCAAACTTCCTCTTTTTTTATTTTGTAATTTTGCAAATCAATTAAAATCTTAAAAAATCCCTCTCCGGTTACTGAGCGCCGTGCCCGCCGAAGGCTGGTAGTCGAAGTATGGATAGGGACTTAGGTCGCCGACGCTTCAAAGCTTTAGCGACGAAACGGTGAGGACATGAAAAGAGTAGTAGTTGGACTTAGCGGCGGAGTAGATTCCAGTGTGGCGGCTTATCTTTTAAAAGAGCAGGGCTATGAGGTTATTGGCTTGTTCATGAAAAACTGGCACGACGACTCTGTGACCATTTCAGATGAATGTCCCTGGCTGGAAGACAGTAACGACGCTATGATGGTGGCCAACAAGCTGGGAATTCCGTTTCAAACGGTGGATCTGAGTGAGCAATATAAAGAGCGCATTGTGGATTATATGTTCCGCGAATATGAAATGGGGCGTACACCCAATCCGGATGTGTTGTGTAACCGCGAAATCAAATTTGATGTCTTCCTTAAAATCGCTTTGGATTTGGGTGCCGACTATGTGGCAACAGGTCACTATTGCCGAAAAGAAACAATTACAAAAGATGGAAAAACAATTCACCGTTTGCTTTCAGGGAAAGACCCCAACAAAGACCAGTCATACTTCC
>NZ_JCBCCK010000396.1:0-1641 GCF_059864935.1 Planktosalinus sp. | reverse complement strand
GATACGGGTGCGTTCTTCGTTTCTGATTTGTCTGGTGTTTTCGCGTAAAGAAAAGTTTCCAAAATTATAAATAAAACCCATTTGAAGGTATTGGTTTTCCTCGATGGCGAAATAACTGTTCCTTTGATTCAAAAAGTCTGCCTGTAACCTTCGGTTTGTAGTGTCAAAAATATCATTTGCCGTGAGAGATAGAGATGCCCTATTGTTCCAAAGTGATTTTCTAATCCCAAGTGAAACAGTCGTAAACGGGTCCATAACATAAGTGCCGAAAACAATTCCCGTAAGGTGTGCAAAAGTCAGGTCGGCTTTAAGTGTTCTGTCCTCTGAGAGTGTAAATGAATTGTACATTTGGATAAACATTCCGTTTGTTTCCAGAGTAACCAACTCATTGTTGCTTTCTAGGGCGACAAAGGTATTTTCTTCGTGGAACATAGACACATAGTTGCTAAAATACCACCAGCTTTTTATGCTTCCCGCATAATGGAAATTTAAACCATAACCCCTTCTTTCAACCATATTTGTTGAAATTGACCTCAAAAACTGTTGGTCATTATTTTGAAAACTCAACACTTCAATGTCGTTTTTAATAGTGCGGTAATACAGCTCAAAGTCGTATTTGTTTTCAACTAAATAATTGATGCTGTACCTTTGGTTAACAGAGGGTGCCAAATTCGGGTTTCCGGAAGTAAAATTATTTTCGTTAATAAAATACTTGAATGGATTTAGTAAATCATATCTTGGGCGTGAAATGCTTTTGTTGTAGGCCACCCCAACGCTGTGATTTTCGTTGGGCGTGTAATTCAGTATAAAGGAAGGAAACCAGTCCAAATAATCGTTTTGTGATTTTTCATTCATCGAAATGGAATTGCCTTCGGTTTCGGTATATTCTCCCCTTAGTCCGACTCTCATTCTCCAGCGACTCCAGTTTTTTGCAAGGCTGACATATCCTGAAAATATAGTTTCGTCATAAATAAAATTATCTGTAAACTCAGGGTTAGGCACAAGTGTGTTATTTACCTCGTCGAAAAAGTTTATAGCGCTTTCTGATTCAATGACAGAACCCTTAACACCGGTGTCAAAATTTATCCCAAAAAGTTCTGAAGAAAAATCAATTTGGCCGATATAAATGTTGATTTGTTGGTATGAATCTGTTTTGAATGCGCTTGAGCTTAATGAATTTCCGCTTGGCGAAAAGTACCCTGTAGTTAAGTGCTGATCTCTGTTGTGTTCAAAATTGGTATAGTGCACATTGGCATTAATATTGGCTCCCTTTTCATTAATCACATGGCTAAAAGTCGCATCGAGTGCAATGTTGTGTTTTTCTATATCAAGATGGCTGTTTGTTTTGAAAAGTGAATCAATAGTTCTCGAAGCGTTCAAAATTTCGGTTACTTCTTTATTTGAATAGGTCGTATTCGGATCAAGAAAAATCGAGGAGGAAATATTTAAATTGCTTCTTTCGCTCAATGTAAAATCAAGTGCCGCATTTATGTTGTGAAGGTCAGAGCGGGTGACCCTTTCAAAATCTGTATCCCAGTAATTTGTAATGTTGTTTTGCGCATCAAAAAAAGTGATATCGCTCAGGTCATTTTTGTGCTCTTTTCTCCTGTTCAGGCTGTAATCAACGGCAATATTGACCCA
>NZ_JCBCCK010000390.1:0-1455 GCF_059864935.1 Planktosalinus sp. | reverse complement strand
ACCTTGAACCCATCTGTCATCGGTCGCCCAAACTACTACCTCACCAACTTCCCGTCCACCAGAAAATTGGGGTCAATTCGCAAGCTTGTTACAGGTTTTTCCAACTTTTTGGTTGTCCATTCTGCCTTAGGGAAAATCCATTGCAATTCGTTATTGATGTAGGCCCTTACCGGCATATCAAAACCGTCAATGATTTCGCTGTAGCGAAAGGAGAATTCGTTGCCGTTAATCTTAAATTCAACTACGGGAACACGATGATCTCTCAGGTATTGGTCAAAGAATTGTGTTAAATCATATCCAGCCTTTTCACCGATGTAGTTTTCAATCTGGGCAGTTGTCACCGTTTGGTGCCAGAAATCCCTGTTAAGACCCCTGAGTATTTCCTGCCACTTCTCATCATCTTCAAGCAACTGGCGAAGGGTGTGGAGGATGTTTGCCCCCTTGTAATACATGTCCTTTGAGCCTTTTTGATTGACGCCATACACCCCAATGATGGGCTTGTCATTTTGTATCATATTTCCGGTTCCCACTACATATTCTGCACCGGCTTCCTTTCCGTAAAAATACTCTACAAACAGGCTTTCAGAATAGGCCGTAAAGCCTTCATGTATCCACATATCTGCGATGTCTTGGTAGGTGATGTTGTTGGCAAACCACTCGTGGCCGTTTTCGTGAATGATGATAAAATCAAACTTCATCCCCCAACCGGTGCCGGACAAATCCCTGCCCAGATAACCTTTCATATACTGATTGCCGTAAGTCACCGAACTTTGGTGTTCCATCCCCAGATAAGGAGCTTCTACCAGTTTATAACTGTCCTCATAAAAAGGGTAGGGTCCAAACCAGTGTTCAAAAGCTTCAATGGAGCGCGGGGCGTCTATAAAGTGCTCTTTGGCTTTATCCAGATTGTAGCTCAGCACCCAGTAATCCATGTCCAGTGTGCCGTTTTCTCCTTCATACTGTTCTCCAAAATGGACATAGTCACCAATGTTGATGTTTACGCCATAGTTGTTGATGGGGTTGGTGACATACCAATGCCAGGTTTTGGTATTATCGTCTTGTTCTTCCACATTTTTGAGCCTTCCGTTGGAAACGTTTACCAATGATTCCGGCACACGCACGCTGATGGCCATACTGTCCACCTCGTCATACATATGGTCTTTGTTGGGCCACCACACACTGGCACCCAATCCCTGACAAGAGGACCCCACAAAGTGATTGCCATTTTCGTCGTGTTTCCAGGAAATGCCACCATCCCAGGGTGCGTTCACCGCTTCCCGGGGGTGGCCGCTGTAATGCACCACCACTTCTTCGCTGTTGCCTACTATTTGAGGTTTTTTGAGTGTTACAAAATGGGCAGGGCCAATGCTGTTAAAATCTAATACTTGACCGTCCTGAGTAATTTTTTCAATCTTAAGGGGTTCCTGCAAATCCACTTGAAGCACCAGATGAGAT
>NZ_JCBCCK010000389.1:0-4752 GCF_059864935.1 Planktosalinus sp. | reverse complement strand
TTATACAGCTAAGGTAGCAGGAACCGAAGCCGGAGTGGATGAACCTACACCCAACTTCTCAGCCTGTTTTGGAGCACCGTTTATGCCGTTACATCCCACCAAATATGCCGAAATGCTTAGCAAAAAAATGAAAGATGCCGGGGTCAATGTTTGGTTAATTAATACGGGATGGACCGGAGGTCCTTATGGAATTGGAAGCCGAATGAAATTAAAATACACTCGTGCCATGATCACAGCAGCCATGAATGGCGAATTAAAAAATGTGGCTTTTGAAAACCATCCTGTATTTGGTTTGGCTATGCCCACAAGTTGCCCTAACGTTCCAGACGAAGTATTGAATCCAAAAAGCACTTGGAAAAACGCCAAAGCCTATGATGTACAGGCCAAAGAACTGGCAGCTTCTTTTAGGGAGAATTTTGCCAAGTTTGAATCTTATGCCAATAATGAGATATTAGGCGGTGCACCTATTGGATAATAGCTTTTAAAAATAAATTTCTAAGCACGGTCAATTAATATTGGTCGTGCTTTTTTTATTGAGTTATATTTTAATTTATTATTTTAGTTAAAACTAATGTTGTTTTTGCTAATGTTTAAAAAGCTCACATACCTTTTAATAGTAATTCCATTGCTTCAATTTAGCCAAACCGAAGCTATTGAATCAGCAACCATGTCAAATTGGATACTTGAGTTCAAAACAGGCTTTACTTTTCAAGCAGACGAACTTGCCCGAATCAATGAACAACCCCCCTTGGATCAAGAAATCGGGAATGGTATAAAGCTTCAATTTACACCGGCAATACATTATTCATTAATTGATAATCTATGGGTTGGAGGGCATTTAGGTTTTGGTTTTACAAGTTTTTCTGACAAAAACTCAGTAAATAAAAGTTCTTCTGAAAATTATAAAATAGGGGCTCAATTGCGCTATAATTTTCTAAATATAATTTCAAAAATATATTTGCATAGTGAAATTGGATTGAATTACAATTATATAAACCTTCGTTTGAACACCCCTCAGGAACTTAGTGAATCAAATAGTTATATTAAGTCATATCTGGATTTTGGTGTAAATTTTGTTTTTTCAGAGAATTGGACATTCGCAATTATATTTAAAGATTTGCTATATTATTACAATTCTGCACCAAATTTTGAAAACCGAAAAGATTTCGGGAACTCCAAAGTTTTCAAAGATTTTATTGACTTTCCTTATTTCTCTGTAATTTTCACACTGGATTAACATGCTTAAATTAAAATATTCGTTCTGAATACCTTTTAAAACCAAAAGAACCTTAAAACAAAAAGCGGCTACTTTTTCAAGTGCCGCTTTTTTATGCAAATAAATTCCAATTATTTTTTCTTGTTAGCTTCAATAATATACTTCTCCAGCGCCATCGTCATTGAGGGTGTCTCAGGTGTGGGTGCCTGAATATCTACACGCAAACCGCTTTCTTCAGCAGCTTGAACGGTGGTGTTTCCAAACACGGCAATGCGGGTATCATTTTGTTCAAAATCAGGAAAGTTTTCCAAAAGGGACTTGATGCCGCTGGGGCTGAAAAACACCAGAATATCATAGTAAACATCCTTCAAGTCTGAAAGGTCACTAACGACAGTTTTGTAAAACGTGGCTCGCTTCCATTTTACTTTTAATCCATCCAAAACTTCCGGGATTTCAGGTTTTAAAGCGTCTGAACAAGGCAGTAAAAAGTTTTCATTCTTGTACTTTTTAATCATGGGTGAAAGTTCAGAAAATGTGCGCTTGCCCACGTAAATCTTACGTTTTCTGTAAACCACATATTTTTGAAGATAAAACGCTACGGCTTCAGACAAACAAAAATACTTGAGGGTATCCGGCACTTTGTATCTCATTTCTTCTGCAATTCTGAAAAAATGATCCACGGAGTTCCTACTGGTAAGGATAATGGCAGAGTAGTTGTTTAAATCTACTTTTTGTGCTCTTACATCTTTACTTGAAACTCCTTCTACGTGAATAAAAGGCCTGAAGTCAATTTTTACTTTTTGCTTTTCAATGAGCTCAAAGTAAGGTGAATTTTCTATTAAAGGTTCTGGTTGGGAAACCAAAATTGTTTTCACTTTCATAAACCTATCAGTTATTTAATTTTAAACCTCACGCTACACCAGTATTTTATACAATATGTAATAAGGTGAAATTTCAAGTGCGCAAAGATATAAAATAAAATAGAAAAAGTTTGACCTAATCAGCTTTTCGTGAGTTTTGTAGCTGTAGATCAATGCCAAAATATTTAAACCCAACACGACAAAAATTACGATGAGAAAAAGCAATGTGTTTGGTTTTAAAGCATATAGAAAAATCAGGTTGATAACAAGGAGCAATACCGAAATCAAATTTCTGTAAGATAATTTTTGATAGAGATAGCGATCAATATGCTTATCCATTGAAAACAAGTTGGCTATTATCTTTTCCAGATAAAATTTCAGCGCAATAAACAAGGTATAAAACCCGACTATCTGGATAAAAACAATGTGATTATTTAATGAAAATCCCAGGTTTAATTGAGCCCAAAACAAAAACAAAAAAACAGAAACAACAATAATCTGATTAACAAGCAAAAGCAGGTTAAAGGTTGAAAAAACCTTGCTCCCCTTGTCATGCAGCAAAAAATATTTGTTGGTAAAACCCAGTTGAACAAAGTCGTTAAATCTTGCCGTTTGTACCCATTTTGCAACTGAAATGAGCATTAGACTGCTAAAAATCAGCAAAGTGATCCAGTCAGGCACAAGTGTATAGCGTTCAATTAAGTCCAATCGTGTAATTTATGTTTACAAATTTACTCCAAAATAAAGTTTTAGTATAACATTTTTTAAACAGGCCGTCAATATAAAATTAAGTACATTTGCCAAAATTTGGGGAATGTCTAAAGCCTTGGTTGTCATACCAACTTACAACGAGATTGAAAACATCGAGCGTATATTGAGAAACATTTTTTCGCTGCAGCGAAATTTTGATGTGCTTGTTGTTGATGACAATTCACCCGATTTAACACACAAAAAGGTCGAGGAACTTCAAGCCGAATTTTCCGAAAAACTCCATTTACTTCTCAGAAAAGAAAAAACCGGTCTGGGAACCGCTTACATTGCCGGCTTCAAATGGGCTTTGCAAAAAAACTACGCGTTTATTTTTGAAATGGATGCCGATTTTTCACACAACCCCAATGACTTAATCCGGCTGTACAACGCCTGCGAAAAAATGGATTATGATATGGCAATCGGCTCTCGTTATGTTACCGGCGTCAACGTGGTCAACTGGCCTATGGACAGGGTATTGATGTCATGGATGGCTTCAAAATATGTCCGGTTCATTACAAGAATGCCCATTTTTGATACTACGGCAGGGTTTGTGTGCTACAAAAGAAAAGTTCTGGAAACCATCAACCTCGATAAAATACAATTTGTGGGTTATGCGTTTCAAATAGAAATGAAGTTTAAAGCCTATTTAAGCAAATTCAAGATAATTGAAATTCCGGTAATATTTACAGACCGCACCAAAGGTGAATCAAAAATGAGTGGAAGCATCATTTCTGAAGCCATTTTTGGAGTTTTTTCAATGAAGTTGAAGAGCCTGTTTAATCGCTATGAGATCTAAAAATATATGAACACTGTTCTAATTAAAAATGCCAATATTGTCAACGAAGGAACCATTTTTAATGGTGATGTTTTAATTCAAAACGAAGAAATTGTTGAAATTGCAGAGTCCATCAGTGCAAAATCTTCTGATACGCAAATTATCGATGCTGAGGGAAAATATCTTTTTCCGGGTTTAATTGACGATCAGGTGCATTTCAGGGAGCCCGGACTTACTCACAAAGCCAACATAGAAACCGAATCAAAAGCAGCCATAGCAGGAGGAATCACCACATTTATCGAAATGCCCAATACGATACCTCAGGCTACAACTATTGAACTTCTGGAGGAAAAATTTGAAATTGCAAAAAACACTTCCTGGGCCAACTATTCATTTATGTTTGGTGGAACCAACGACAATCTGGAGGAAATCCTAAAGGTTGACCCTAAAAAAGTGGCGGCATTGAAGTTGTTTTTAGGCTCATCAACTGGAGACATGTTGGTTGATGACCCAAAAGCCTTAGAAGAAATTTTCTCAAAAACCAACTTGCTCATCGCCGTACATTGTGAAGACGAGCAAACCATAAAAAACAATCTCGAAGCACATATTCAGAAATACGGCGAAGACATCCCTATGGACTGTCATCACCTGATAAGAAGTGAAGAAGCTTGCTACCTTTCTTCATCCCGAGCTATTGCTTTGGCAAAGAAAACGGGAGCAAGATTACACGTGTTTCACCTTTCAACCGCAAAGGAAACCGAACTTTTTGACAACAAACTCCCGCTTGAAAAAAAGAAAATCACTGCCGAAGTCTGCATTCACCATCTTTGGTTTACCGATAAAGATTACCAGGAAAAAGGCACATTTATCAAATGGAATCCGGCAGTAAAAACCGAAAAAGACCGCGATGGCCTTTGGCAAGCCCTGCTTGACGACCGCATTGATGTAATTGCCACAGACCACGCTCCGCATACGATTGAAGAAAAAAAGAACGTTTATACCAAAGCACCTTCCGGCGGGCCACTGGTGCAACATGCATTGGTAGCCATGCTCGAATATTACCACAGAGGAGTAATTTCGCTTGAAAAAATCGTTCAGAAAATGTGTCACAACCCGGCGATTTTGTTTCAAATTAAAAATAGGGGATTTAT
>NZ_JCBCCK010000161.1:0-1951 GCF_059864935.1 Planktosalinus sp. | reverse complement strand
ATGAACATTTACATCTACCATACCGTGGGCAATTAACAAATGACCTTTTAGACCTTCGGCAAAATAAACAGGAGAGGAGCGCCTGTAAGCAATCGGGTCATTATAAGGTTCATTCAGTATATTTGAAGTATAACCGTGGTTGTAATGTGCCCAATCAGTCACAGAACGAAGTGCAGCCCCGCTTTTAAAAGTTTCACTTTCATTAAACAAAGCCATTAAGGTGATGAATCCGCCGTAACTTCCTCCATAGATTCCTATTCTTTCGGGGTCAACGCCCAGTTCTTCAACCATATATTTGGCACCATCCACCTGGTCTGAAAGGTCTTTGCCTCCCATATGGCGATAGATAGCAGTACGCCAGTCACGACCATAACCTGCGCTTGCGCGGTAATCGATATCCAGTACAGTATAGCCTAAATCAGTCAACAGGTTGTGGAACATATATTCCCTGAAATACAAAGACCACCATTTGTGTACATTTTGAAGGTATCCGGCACCGTGAACAAATATAACTCCTGCGCCATTGTTTGCTTCTGCTGTTGGGGTATATAATCTTGCAGGAACTTTTGCTCCGTCTGATGCTGTAATATGAACAATCTGAGGGTCTCTCCAATTATAACTGCTGAATTCCTTGGTTTGCCCGTTGGTCAAAGGCGTTTCTTTAACGTTGGCAATGTTGGGCTTGTAATGCAACTCCCACGGCTGATTGCTGTAGGAATGCCTGATGGCCAGGTATTTTTCATCGGGAGAAAGGCTCACTTCGTTGTTTCCTGTCAGGTTGGTAAGTTTTTCCATTTTACCACCCATCAAAGGCATTTTGTAAAAGTGACGTTCACCGGGATCAACTTCTGAAGTGGTAAGGTACCAGTATTTTTTATCTTTCGAAATAAAAGGATCAAACACTTCAAAACTTCCTGAGGTCAATGCTCTTTTTTTTTTGTTGGTCACATCCTGAATGTATAAATGTGAATAGCCCGTTGCTTCAGACTGGAAGTAAATATGTTTATTGTCCGGCAACCAGCCCAGGGTGCCGCCACCCATAGACCAACCGATTCCGGGTCCGGCAATCCAGGCCTCGTCACGCTGTCTGTCCAATGTTTCAAGGATTCCGGTTTCCAAGTCCAGTTTTGCTATCCAACGATCTTTGTTGTCTGAAGAGCGCACATTAACGATGGCGTGCTTTCCATTATCGGAAAAATAGGCCCTGGATAAAAAGACATCACGCACTTTTTCTTCCCATTCTTTTTCGGGATACTCTTTTACATAATCAGGGAGGTCTTTAATGCCCGGAAGATTATTAGTTTTTACAAAATAAACGGTGTCTTTTTTAAGGTTGTAAATGGCTAATTCAACCTTAGTATTGTTGTTACCCACTTTAGAGCGGGTGTTTAAATTCACAGTATAACCAGACGCATCAATATAATCTGGGACAATAGTTGGGTCGCTGTTGTCTGAAGTGATGAGATTGAAAGTGACAAACTGTTCATCAGGCGAAACCACCAGATTTGTCATTCTTTTTTTACCCAGATAAAAATCAAATGGCTTTTTATCCGCTGTCATTTTTCGGTATTCTTCGGTGCTTTTCTTTTTTTCTTCACGTTCATTGATTACCTGAAGTAATGACAAATTATCTTCTTTCAACCATAGATTTTTATCCGAAAGTTTGGAGTCTTTTTCCTTTGGGGCTTCCCCGGTTTTGATGTTGGTAAGTTTTTTTAGACTTCCGTTTTGAAGGTTGTAAACATAGGCGTTGTTGCTAAACTGAAATGCGACCAGATTTTCATCAGCTAGAAAAACCGCGTTACTGATGTTTCCCGAAAGCTGCATCAAATCCGTTTCCTGTCGGCGGGTGATGTTGTAAAGTTTTAAAGTGTTGTCTTTCACATACACTTTTTGGGTTTTGTTGCTGTTGTAATTTCCGCCGAAAGGCACCAACTCTTTTTGAGTTTTC
>NZ_JCBCCK010000362.1:0-4084 GCF_059864935.1 Planktosalinus sp. | reverse complement strand
CCCGCCCAAAGCATCAGTACCCAAACCATAAGCAAATATTTGACCGCCCCCACCTATGGTCTTGTGCCAGCGAAAGTCCCCCTCACAGGTTGTGGACACCAAGTAGGCATCCCGGCTCCTGTAGTGTGGGCTGCTTGAAGGGTCATTGTAGGTCGTGATGGGTATCAGGTTATTGGGGTCCAACAAATCACCAAATGTTGCTTGTGTACTTCCCAGGTCACTTCCAATATCCACTATAAAATAATAGTTGTTCTGTTCGTCTATGGCAATCACATTGACTTTTTGGGAATTATCCAAGTTTGAATTTGTAACGTTGTTTTGAAGGTCTCTAGGTCCGCCCCCTCGGGTAGCCCAGCTATATTCATAATCTGCCTGTTGGGCAGCTATATCAAAGCTCAGCAATGATAACAGTATCAGAAGGGTGTGTTTTGTTTGCATGGTGTTGTTTTTTAAAGTTTTATGTATTGACTGCTAATTTCAACTGTTGCCTCCATGTTGATCAAACCATCCCAAACCCCTTGCCCCGACCCGCCAAAGGCGGGTGGGGGTTTGGATTTCGAGTATTAATCCATGTGCTAGCCTCTGGACCACAAAGCTTTTGTTTAAAAAGTTTGAGAAAAACACATTACTATTTTTTAATCAACATCTTTTGCATCGACTTGCCGGTATTGTCTTGTAACACCACAATATAACTCCCTGCGGAAAGGCCTTCCAGAGAAAGGCTGCCGGATTGGCCTGTTACAGCTTGCTCTTTAACTACTCTGCCTGATATGTCATAAATGCCCACGGTTATAATGCCCACATCTGCCTGCCAGTGCAGGATGTTGCCCGCCGGGTTGGGGTAGATGCGCATTTGTGGTTTTTGCACTTCGCCAACGCTCATTAAATCATCACAGCTGACGCCTGCTTTTGCTAATTGGGCGATAAAAAAGTCTGATTTGCTGATGCCCTCCCGCAAAACTTCAGGGACATTGGGGTGGTTAACAAATAGTGACGGTGAGGTCAAGGTGCCTCCCACCACAATGTTTCCTAACTTATCAACAGCAGTGGCACTTATATAATTTCGAAAACCCATGCCGGTACTTAAAATATCATGTAAATCTACCCCGGCCCCTGTTTGCTTATCAAGCCTTACGACCGCAGGATCAATACCGTGACCCGATGGCCTGTGATAAGACAGGTTAGCCCAGGTAAAAGTACCGCCACCGGTCCTCCCGTCTGCCATGCCTATAATAACCTCGTTATTATCAAAATCAAAGGTAATTGAAGTTGTAGCACCCCCCTGAGTTTCATCTGCATTACTTCCCCATAATAAAATCCCATTGCTGTCCATCGCAATAACAAACGGTTTCCAGGAAGGAGATGTATTGTTTGTGTACCCTCCAAAAGTGCCTCCGTTGCCTCTTAATCTTCCAACAACAAAAATATTTCCTTGGTCATCAATACTTAAATCCATTATTTCACCAGCTTGAGTATTCGCATCTCCCATATGCCACCAGGCTAGACTGCCATCCTGAGCACTAAATGCAGCCAAATAAAAGTGTTCTGTTTCCACACCGTCTATGATGGCGGGATGCGTAAGACTCCCTAAGTGTTGATGGAATGCTGCAATATAATACCGATCCATGACTGGGTCATAGGTAAATGCAATTCTATTTCCCACAATTGTAGGACCTATTGCCCCCCACATATTTATGTCCAATCGGGTATAACCCAAAAAATCACCATCCTTGTCATAGCGCAACACCCCAAGGTCGCCCACATAGGTATTTGATGCTACTGAACTGTGCGGGAAAGAAACGCTGTCTGCCACCACAGCCCCGCCCTCAAGTTCATGACCGGCAGACATCAACACGTTAAAATGCATAGTGCCGTTGGGTTCCACATGCAAAGCCCCGCCTGTAGCAAACACTTGAGAATTGTATTGAGCAGGAGGGTTCGTATTGGGTTCTTTCAACCATTGAAAATTACCTTCTATATCATATTTAACTATATAAGTGGTACCATGCAACATGGTATTTTTTATGGAATCCTGATCAAAATGCACAGGGGTTTGTGCACTTGTCATCTGTTGTGCATTACCGGCCACATAGACCCCGCCAAAGGCGTCAGTGCCCAAGCCATATGCAAAAATCTGACCACCACCGCCTATGGTCTTGTGCCAGCGAAACTCCCCTTCACAGGTAGTGGAAACCAAATAAGCATCCCTGCTCCTGTAGCTCTGACTGCTTGAGGGGTCATTGTAGGTGGTGATGGGTATCAGGCTATTGGGATCCAAAAGATCGCCAAATGTTGCCTGTGTACTCCCAAGGTCACTGCCAATATCAACAATAAAATAATAATTGTTTTGTTCGTCTATGGCAATTACATTGACTTTTTGAGAATTACTTAAGTCCGAATTAATAATATTGTTTTGAAGGTCTCTCGGTCCGCCACCACGGGTGGCCCAGCTATATTCATAATCGGCCTGTTGGGCAAAAGAATCAAAAGCCAGTAAGGTGATCAGTATCAATAAGGTGTAATTTGTTTGCATGATGTTATTTTTTAATGTGAATCAATTATCGATGACCCCGTTTTGCCCTAAGTCCCGAAATAAATTCGGGACAAGCTCTAAAGGGTACAGGGTGCATCTAAGATATTATTTTTTTAATTAATAGTTGTTTTTAAAGGGTATTTTCACATAAGGCATTTACCGTCGATTCCCCGTTTTGCCCTAACCCTAAAGGGAACCGGGGAATCTAAGATAAATTAACTTTTACTTTTTGATCAACACTTGTTGCATACGTTGCCCGATATCATCATTGATTATTACAATATAGGTGCCTGAAGAAAGGTTACCCAAGTTCAAAGGGATCATCCCGCTGTTTTGGTTTATGGGTTGTTCAATAATGGCAACGCCCAACAGGCTGTAAACCGTCAATGTGCCCTTGTTGCTTTTGTTCAGGGTATAGTGCACATTTACCATCTGTGTTACAGGATTGGGAACCAATTTTAATTCATGATGGCTTTCTGAGAAAAAAGATGGTGGTATCACCGGGTATTCTATCTCTTCCTCTTGATAACAAAACAAGTTGCCATTGTGCAACACCTGAATAAACATCACTGAATTTCCACCTGTGAAACCCGAATTGGGTATAAATTGCAATTGGAGGTTTACAGATTGTCCGGGACCCACAGTAACGTTATTGGGAATATAGACCCCGTCAGGTGATGTAAATTGAAAAGTAAGTGTTATACCGTGAGGATTGTGGATGTGCATATTTACATCATAATAGAAATATGGGAAGCTTTGGCCTATCCTGATTTCACCTACTCTCAACTCGAAATCGCGATCACAGGGGCGGCAGCCTTCATGACTCAGAGTTACCTGAAGTGTACCACTGGTCAGCTCACACCACGTTCCCAAAATATCTGTGCCCAGCTCCAATTGCAAAGCGCCCGGTTGGTTAATAGGCTGGGGGGGCACATGTATACCACCATATTGATTTCCAAAACCATCCCATAACCATGCGTGCATGTCATAAACAGGAAGGGGCCCTATTACATAACTGTTGTTTAGTCCAGGGTCTTCGCAGGATTCAAAACAACCGGTAGGGAACACCCAGATATGTTCTTCGGGCAATGCAGGAATGGGAATTTCTACCCACACACTGCACCCCCACTCATTGGTATAGCGTACAGCCAGCAACCCGGTATGGTTAACAGTTGTTTGGATGCCGGAGTCGCCATTGCTCCAGTTGTAATTGCCATCAGGATCAGGGTTTATTATTGTTGCCACTATTTCAAATGGGCTACAGTTTACCTGAAAATCCAGTTGTACATCGTTTGCCGTGGGTGTGGGGGATACCACTACTATAAAGTTAAAACTGTTTGTACACTCCCCAATGTTAGGGTCGCCCACTTCAAGGGTATAGGTAAAGCTGCCCGAGGTGTTTTCCACGAGGCCTTCCAGCAACCAGGGGGTAGTTGTGTTGTTTAAAGGATGTATTTGCACCCCTTCCCGCAACCAGCGGCGGGCAATGGTTTCATCATCAACTATGCCTTCAAGGTCAAATTCGCTGCCTGCACAAACAGGAGTGATTGG
>NZ_JCBCCK010000356.1:0-6454 GCF_059864935.1 Planktosalinus sp. | reverse complement strand
TACTTTGGGGTCTGAAGCCAGTGCACGGGCGATGGCCACACGTTGTTTTTGCCCACCCGACAGTTCGTTGGGCAGGTGGGTTGCCCAATCTGCCAATCCTACTTTTTCGAGGTAGTGCATGGCTCTTTCATTACGTTCATTGCGTTTCATGCCTTGGTAATAAAGCGGCATGGCCACATTATCTATGGCACTTTTGTAATTTATCAGGTTAAACGACTGAAATACAAACCCAAGGAATTTATTCCGGTAACGGGCAGCGAGCTTTTCATTGAGGTTTTTAATAAGTGCCCCGTCCAGGGTGTAAGTGCCTTCATCAGCTTCATCGAGTATGCCGAGGATGTTAAGTAGCGTAGATTTTCCCGAACCAGACGAACCCATAATGGACACCATTTCACCTTCCTTTACAGAAAAATCGATGCCTTTTAAAACATGTAAGGAGGTGCTGCCTGTTTTATAGGACTTATGAAGTGATTTTATTTCAATCATACTACTGTAAAGTTTTAAACGGGGGATGGAATCAATAACGTAAGTAGTCTACAATATTATAGATAGTTACACAAAAAAGTGTGAAAGAGATGTTAATTTAAGAAAAGGAAAAAATTATAATGTTATGATTCCAGTTCTTCGCTCTTGGCTTTTTGTCTGTTTTTATAAATAAAGTAACCTATTACGCCCACCATTAGATATGGAAAAGCCATCAGGTATAAAATTCCATTGTTGATGCCTTGTGCGGCTGCTCCGTCAGCATCAGACTCCAGGACGGCACGGCACATGGCGCATTGTGCTTCTGTATTTGTAACAGCCAGAAGCGTAATTAAAGTGAGTATGTAAAATGTTTTCTTCATTAATAATATGGTGAAATCATAAAATAAACGATTACCCCGGAAGTAGCCACATACAACCAAATGGGGAAGGTGATTTTTGCTATTTTCTTGTGTTTGTCAAAACGCTTTGACAGTGCTTTTACAAATGTAATCAACACTAAAGGTATAATGGCAATGGAAAGCAGGATATGCGAAATCAGGATAATAAAGTACACCGTCCTGATGGCACCTTCGCCCCCAAAAGGCGTGGATGTTGAGGTCATATGATAAATTACATACATCACCAGAAACAATGCTGAAAGTCCAATGGCCAGTTTCATCAGGATTTCATGGGTTTTGCGGTTGCCTTTTTTGATTTGGATTACCCCAATCACCAGTATAATTGCCGTAAATGCATTGATGGCGGCATATATGGGGGGCAAAAAGCCCAGGCGGTCCACACCGGGAATTTCAATTTTTATGGTAAATAAAACAGCTACCGCCACAGGAATTATAACTGAAAGGGCGACAATCCACCTGTTGTAAACCTTTTCTTTTTGGGTTAAAGTGTTTGTCATTTCAGCAGTTTTTTGATGTCTTCTTTCAGCATTTCAATTTCGTCGTCTTCCAGGCCATTGTAATAGATTTTCGGGTTACCAAAATCATCATACCTCGAACGGATATACCCGTCTTTGTCTATGAGCGCAAATAGTCCTGAGTGTTCAAAGCCACCGGGGGCTTCTGCTGATTCGGCGCTGTAAAGCCTGAACCCTTCATTGGACAGTTTGTAAACCTCTTCTTTGTCGCCGTTTAAAAAATGCCAGTTGGGGTGCACTGCGCCCTTATTTTCAGCATATTGTATTAAAACTTCCGGGGTATCGTGTTCGGGGTTTATGGTGATGGAAGCAATTCCAAAATTCAGGTTGGTATAAAACTCATCCTGTAGTTTTTTCATGTTCTCGTTCATAATGGGGCAAATGCTGGGGCAGGTGGAAAAGAAAAACTCCACCACATACACTTTGCCTTTGTATGTATTGTTAGTAACCGAATAGCCTTTGTGGCTTTCAAATGAAAAATCGGGCACTTGGTTTCCTTTGTAAAAATCGGGGCCGCTGAGGCGACTGCTGAATTCGCTCACTGCCCAAATTCCAAAGACCAGGATAATGAATGATATGCCTACGTATGAATATTTCTTAGTTGCCATTCTCCGGTTTTATAGTGTTGTATTTTTTTAATGCCATTCGGTATTCTGCAAGTATGATTTTCACATCGTCCTCAAGCCTGTTGTTTATTTCCGCTACAGATGAAATGTCATATCCGTAAAGTGTTCCCACATCTTTATCGTCGTTGCGACCGCGGAGGTTTTGGTTTTTGTCAATTATAAACACTTCGCCAATGGAGGCATTTTCATCCAGGATCAGATTGGTTTCCATAGCGTTGAACACGGAATGGATTTCTTCCGGGGAACCGAAAACAAAATGCCATTTGTTTGTGTTTTCTATTTTATCGAGTTCCAATTTAAGTTCCTCAACCAAATCCTCACTTCCGTTTTGCAACACCACCACAAACTGTAGGTCTTCAAACTGATGATAAGGTTTGTAAATTTTATGGGTAAGGTTGAATATATGTCCGAATTTTGAACGGATATCATTTCCAAAAAAGCTAAGAATTGTGATGTTGCCTGACAAACTTACCTGCTCGCCATCGACAGTTGAAAAGTTGTCAAGGTCTTTGACATTTTCGGTAAGCACCGGAAGTTTGGCAAAATGATTTACCCCTGTGGATAAAAACAAATACAACGTAATGGGAAGGATAAACAAAACGCCTAAAACAAGATATTTTTTCACCATGGTGGGGAGTAATTTTCGGATTACAAAAATAAAAAAAGCCCCGCAATTAGCAGGGCTTTTATATATATATATTTAACTAAGATTAAAAATTGTATTTTACATATCCATTTCTGTAAACCTCAAAAATATAGTCACCTTCAATCAAAAGGATAAAACACAGGTAAGCAATAAGGAAAACTGCGGTCCAAACTACAGCGCGTCTCAAGCCTTTTGTTTCGCCCTCCATGTGCATAAACGTCCAGGTGATGTAATATGCTTTGTAAAGGGTTAAAAGTATAAATGTCCAGTTAAGGAGTGACATGGCCAAAAATTTATTCTCCACCATTACCTGAGGCTTAGTAATCCCTAAAGCTACCTCAATGATTGTGGCAATAGAAAGCAAAGTGAATACAAACCATATTCTTTTTACTGTGTCTCCGTGTGATGCGTCGTGTGCCATTTTAATATCTTAAAAAAATTATACTAAGTAGAAGAATGTAAATACAAATACCCAAACCAAGTCAACAAAGTGCCAGTACAACCCCACTTTTTCGACCATTTCATAGCTACCCCTTCTTTCATAGGTTCCCAGAAGAATGTTGAAAAAGATCACCAAGTTGATCATCACCCCTGTAAATACGTGGAAACCGTGGAAGCCTGTTATAAAGAAAAAGAAGTTGCCAAAAAGCGGATGACCGTATTCATTGCGGTGCAAATTTGCTCCTTCAACTACTCTTATAGCGTCCCTATTTAGCGTTTCGATAGATTCTTCCCTGCTTAAAACCATGGGGTGACCCGATTCATCCAGTTTTTGGATCCTGATTCTTAAATTTTCATTTTCAGCAAAACCTTTTTTAATATCCTCTACGGTATAAGTTGAAAGCGATTCATCTTCAGTAAACCAGACTCCCGAGCTGCGGTCCTGAACTACACGTTGCGAAGATTCCAGAGCAATGTCGCTCAAGGCCACCCGTTTACCTTCTGCATCCTGAAACTGGAGGATTCTTCCGGCTTTGGTTTCAATAGCACCATAAGTTCCCTGAATGAAATTTTTCCATTCCCAGGCTTGAGAACCCAGGAACACGATACCTCCAATCAAAGTCAGGAACATGTAAAACACCACTTTGCTCTTTTGCATTTTGTGACCGGCATCAACCGCCAGCACCATCGTTACCGATGAAAAAATCAGGATAAACGTCATCAATGCTACATAGTACATGGGTGCATCTACGCCGTGAAAAAAGGGAAAGTGATTGAACACCTCGTCGGCAAGGGGCCAGGAGTCAATAAATTTATACCTTGAGAAACCGTATGAAGCAAGAAAAGCGGAGAAGGTCAATGCATCTGAAAGGATGAAAAACCACATCATTAATTTACCATAACTCGCTTTTAATGGCGGGTTGTCTCCACCGCCCCAGGTTTTTCCTTCGGTACCTGTTTTAACAACAGTAGCTTCCATAAATTGAATTTGGTTTTTAATAAGGGTCAAAAATAAACAATTTTATTATCTAACGAAATAGAAAAATAAAAACAGATATATCCACAAGAAATCCACAAAGTGCCAAAACGTTTCAGCGAGTTCAATTCCAAGGGTTTGACCGTTGTGATACTTTTGTTTAAAATGATTATAAATTACGACCAATACTGCGATTAATGCACCTATTATGTGGGCCATATGCATAATGACCACCAGATAAATAAACGAAGTTGTGATGGTGCTTCCACTACCGGTAAAAAAATAGCCGTCTGCAATAAATTGTGAAAACCCCTGAAACTGGAAATAAATAAATAAAACACCAAGAATAAAAGTAGTGACAAGCAGTGCCATTCCACGGCTGTGTTTTTCCTTTTGCACAGAAACACGGGCCAAATACATGGTCAAGCTGCTGATTAAAACAATGATTAAACTGATGTAAAATGCCCGGGGTATGTCAAAACCGGACATCCAGTCGGGACGACTTTTACTAATGATATATGCACTGGTGAGTCCCGCAAAACTCATTGTCATACTGATCATCGCAAACCATAGCATCATTTTTTTTGCGCGGTTTTTCTTTACTTCGGGGGTATTTTCTGTGTCTGCCATTATCTTATGAATTTATCTGCAACGTATAAAATTTGGAGTAGTGTGATGTATGCCACACTTACCATTAATAATTTTCGGGCGGCTTCCTGTGATTTTTCCTTGTACAATTTTACTGTATGAAACAAAAACCAAATACCCAGAAAAAATACCAAAACCCCGGTAACGGGTGTGATATAAAACTTTCCGGTAACCCCCAAAACGGGAATCAATGAAACCAGCAATGTCCAAATGCTGTAAAGCACTATTTGAATAGCGGTTCCGCGGTCGCGCTTTCCGTTGGGAAGCATAAAAAAACCTGCTTTTTTGTAATCGTCAAACAAAAACCAGCCTATGGCCCAAAAATGCGGGAACTGCCAGAAAAACTGAATCATAAAGAGTGTTCCTGCTTCAATTCCGAAATTTCCGGTAGCTGCCACCCATCCCAGCATAAAAGGAATGGCCCCGGGAAAAGCACCCACAAACACTGAAAGTGGTGTTTTGGTTTTAAGCGGTGTGTAGAGGCTCACATACATGAAAATGGATATGGCGCCAAACATGGCCGTTTTGGGGTTGATGATGTATAATACCGCTACACCCAATAACGTAAAAGTGGTGGCTATAATAAATGCCGTTTGAACAGACATCCTGCCTGCGGGTATGGGCCGGTTTTGTGTTCGTTTCATCAGGGCATCCAAATCTTTTTCTATGATTTGGTTGAATGCATTTGAAGCACCCACCATAAAATATCCGCCAAAGGCCAGGAGCACTATGGCCAACGGGTCTAATACATCAGCACCAAGGAAATATCCTGCAATGGATGAGAATACAACACTTACTGAAAGGCGTACTTTAGTAAGTTCTAAAAAATCCCTGACAAGTGTGTTTGAAGTGGCCTGCAATTTTCCGGTTTCCAATATTTTGAGCGATTTACTTAACGTAAAAAACGCTGCAAAGATACTTCAAGGAGAGAGGTTAAACAATATTTGGAGAAAGATAATTTGTTTTTTACGTCAAGGGTAGGTTCCTGAGGAGGAATTAATGAATTTTCCACGAAAACACATTTTCCTGCAAATGCTCTTTTCTTTGTGGTTCCTTTGTGCCCTTAGAAATCTTCGTGGCAAAAAAACAATCTCTTGTTCTCTCAAATGGAGTTCTTTTTTAAACCATTAAGGCATTAAGGAACATTATGGGTTTTGACTAAGCTTAACTTCTTAATGGTTTAAAACTAGAATTTAAAAATCATAGTACCAGTTAAAAATATCAGTCCTAATTCCAAAATTGAACCACGTGGTGGAGTTTTTAAACTCTGTTGCAGTGTTTACTTGCGGGTTAAAATCGCGGTAAATCAGGCTGGCATAAACTTTTAAGTTGGTAGATGGATTAATCAAATAACCCATCTGAAATTCCCCGTGAAAAATGGAGGTGGTGTTTCCCTGGGCGAGTTCAATACCGGAATCGCCGTTGCGGTCGCGTTCATCGCGGTAGATGTCGCCACCATAATTGAAGTTGTCTTCTTCGGTGTTGAAATCAAAGCCTTTTTCGCCAAAAATCAATTTGGCACTGCCAAACAGCCTTCCATTTTCATAACGGGCAATTGCAATGTACTCCTTGAAGTTTGCTCCCCAAAGGTGAGCCATGGACTGGTTGTTATGCCCATAATTGAGCACTATGGTATTGTGTGAATAGGTATAGGGCCTCACCTGGTTGTATTCTGCCTGAATGTAGAGGTTATTTATTCCAAACGGATTGAAGTATTT
>NZ_JCBCCK010000351.1:0-1871 GCF_059864935.1 Planktosalinus sp. | reverse complement strand
CAATACTTCCGTATATAGAAACAATAAACGAATTACTAAAATTCCATTTATAGCCGGAACCCAGGCCGATGATAAAGGAATTCATGTCGGTTTCAACTTTTTGGTCCTGGGTCAAGCCCGGAGAGATTTCAACAGGCAATACTTCTTCAAAATCACCAAAACGGTATTTTAAAAATGGATTGAAATACAAACCCGAACCCGGATTTTCAGTTCCAAAGTAGTAATTATACCCTAATTTCATACTGCTTGTGTTGAACTTTTTGGAGCCTTCTTCACTGTAAAAATTAAAGCGGTCGTTAATCATTAATTCAACATCCACAGATTGACTGTATTCAAATAAGTATTCATAGCCAATTTCAACTGACGCAATGGCAATCACATTGGCAATGTTAAGTTTGATTTCGTTATTGGGGAACTCTTGTGCAGAAAGGTTTAAAGAAAAAATTAAAACAGCAAGTAGAAGGACCGTTTTCTTCATTGGAGTGGGTTTAGAATCTGTTTGCTAAAATAGTTATTTTTTAAATTTTTAATAGATATTTCTTCCTCTTTCGTCGGGATATAACGTCCAGACCGGGTCGCTCTGCCAAAATTCTTTAGTGTGAATATCCATTATTGTCACCGGTCCTTTGAATGCGGCTCCTGTATCAATATTCCATACCGTAGCGGCTTTTATGGGTACAGTTTTCCCAATCCTTGTGACCGGCGTGTGTCCAATATAGATTTCATCAAAAATTTTTAAACGTTCCGGATACAGGGTTTCATCGGGGTCTAAGTTTTTATCAAGTGCAAGTGCCATTTCCCAGAGGGTACGATCCCAGTAAGCAGCTGTCTCGTAATATTCATATTGTGGACCCTTGAGGTTTTGGAACCCGGCGTGAATAAACAGCTTGTTGACTTTGTCGATGTGATAACTCACCAGATTTTCAAAAAAAGGGATGTGACTTTCGGTTTCTTTTTGGGTTAACTTGTTGTAGCTTTCAATAGTGGATTGTCCGCCCTGTTGTACCCAAAGCATGGGCTTTTCGCCTTGAGCGAGCCATTTAAAACACAAATCGTCGTGATTTCCACGAATGAAAACGCATTGATTTTCATTTGAAAGCGCAATTAAAAACCCAACAGTTTCAGCACTTTCACTCCAGCCATCCACATAATCGCCCAAAAAAATAAGCCGGTCGTCAGGATTGATTTTTGCCCGGCTAAGGGCTTGTTCCAGCCCTTTAAATCCGCCGTGTATGTCGCCAATAACAAGTGTTCTCATTTAACTGTAATTTACTTTTCTTAAAATTCTCATCACTTCTTTATAGGATGAATATACTTTTTCGTTGTAGTCTTTAATGTAGGGCTTGGCTTCTTCCAATTTTTCCTTGGCATCTTCAAAATCGTTGAGGTAACACAACAAATAGGTTGCGGGTAGATTGGTGATATCCTTTGCTTCACGCGGGGTTAAGGGAATGTTCTTTTTTAGTTTTTCAATCAGGGTATTGTTGGTATTGTAAATGTGAAACAGGGTTTTTTTGTCAAATTGGGGCGGTTCAAAAATCAGGTTGCTATCGATGCTGTAAGAGCCGTTTTCGTTAAATATAATGGTCAATTCCTCAAGAGGGTAATATTTGGTGCCTGAATGCAACCCCAGCTTGACATATTCCACTATTTTGAAATAATCGTCGGTATAATCAATAGTGATTTCGTCCAAAGCCGAATAAAACAGTCTTACCTGCTCGTTGATTAACTCGATATCCACTCTGGAATAATAGGTGCTGTTTTTTACTCTTTTCGGAATTCCAGCCCAACACACCACAAAAATTTCCTTAAATACTTTGTAATGCGCCTTCAGGTTTTTGTGCCTGTTTACTACAAAATCCATCACCCCT
>NZ_JCBCCK010000324.1:0-3190 GCF_059864935.1 Planktosalinus sp. | reverse complement strand
GGCAAAGGTATTTGAAATATGCACCTCTACAACCGGGGTTGAAACAGCTCTCACCACATCACCAATGCCTACTGAAGTGTGGGTATAAGCCGCAGCATTAAGTACAATTCCGTCAAAAGAAAATCCGGTTTCCTGAATTTTATTGATGATTTCACCTTCAATATTGGACTGGAAGTATGTCAATTCCACATCGCGGTATTTGAATTGCATTTCAACAAAAAAGTCATCAAAACTTTTAGACCCGTAAATGTCGGTTTCCCGTTTTCCGAGAAGGTTTAAATTGGGCCCGTTGATGATGATGATTTTCATTATTTTTAATTTAAAATGCTACTTCAAACCCTAAATGTACGGCACTGAATGTTTCAAATTCACCAATTATGGATGAGTATGACAGAATTGAACTAATAGGCCCCCAGCTTAAACCAATTTTTGGTTTGAAGTAGAAACCACTTTCACTTTCGAGACTTTTGTCCAAATGTAATCCATAACCAAGATCAGTTCCCACAAAAATTTCATCGATAAAATAATATCTGGCCGATGCTGAAAGGGGCAATACATTTACATCTTTGGCATGCCCTCCGCCCATAGCCGGAGGAAGTGAATTACCCTTCCCAAAATAATTGTGATAACCCACTGAGGGCCCCAATTGCAATGCACCCGTAATATCAAATAAATACGTCAAATCAAGACCAAGCCCAAAAACTGTTTCTACCGGGTAATTGCCCGTAACAATTCCTAAAGAGCCTTCTAATTTGACTCCTTGTTTTTGTTGGGCAAATGTTACTGAAGTTGTAAAAAATAAAAAAGACAAGACCAATATCAGGTTTTTCATATATTATAGGATTAATTGACAGGCTAAAATAATAAAAAAAGGGAGAGCGTTTGCCCTCCCTAAATTGAACTTTTATAAAAAATTTTTAGAAACCGAATTCCACTCCTACACCGATAGCAGAAAAAGTTCCGCCGCCATCTACACTAACTCCAGAATAGGAAGCTAAAACAGCTACTGAGCCGAAACTGTAACCAGCTTTAGGTTTGTAGTAAAACCCTCCATCGTTTCCGTCAGGAGATAAACCAACGGCGTATCCTAAATCTGCGCCAAAGAAAAATTGCTCAGAAGCGTAGAATCTTGCCGATGCAGCAACTGGAAGAAAAGAAGCGTCTTCAACCTCAAATCCAAAAATTTCATCACCTATATAGTGAAGATAGCTAAGTGCTGGACCAACTTGGAAAGAATCAGCCACTTCAAAAAGATATGCAAGATCAACGCTTCCTGCAAAAGTATAGCCGTCAGAAACATCCCCAATAGGTAAACCTAAGGTAATTCCGGCTTTAATTCCTCCCTCCTGTGCATGCACAGAAGTAAATCCAAAAACTGCAATAGCAGCAATAAGTAATACTTTTTTCATAATGTCTAAATTTGTTAGTTAATTGAATCAAAACTACAAAAAAAAAACTATTTGAATAAGCAATTAATGAAAAAATACGTCATTTGCCCTATGTTCATAAATGCAAAAGGCCACATAATATGTGGCCTTAAACAGTTTTTATTGTTAATATCTTTAAAGGAAAGAATAGCCCAATGCAAGTGAAAAAACACTGTTTTTGCCATCAGCATCTTTGGTTACATTGCTAAAGCCAATATTGTATCTGGCATCTATGCGTAAACCAAATGGCAAATCCACACCTGCACCAATGATACCGCCAACATCAAACTTTTCAGCTTCTGCATCACCAGCAATTCCTGCAAATGAAATTTCATCGTTAACAACAAACCCAAATTGAGGCCCTAATTGTAGATTTAAACCTTTGACCAAATAGTATTTCATAACTATCGGGAAATTGACATAATCTAAGTTAAATTTACCCAGATCAAAATCGGCTCCTTGTTGCGAATATAACATTTCAGGCTGTATGGCCAGTTTATCATTAAATTTAATAGCCATAAAAAACCCGGCGTGAAATCCGGTTCTGTTATCCAAATTCACTGAAGCATCGCTAATCGTTGCAAAGTTAACCCCCGCTTTTACGCCAAGGTCTAACCCTTGTGAATATGTGTTCACCATAAAAAAAGTGACAAATACTATCAATAAAATACGTTTCATAGTTTTAAAATATTTAAGTTAGTAAAACAAATATAAAAGCTATAAACTCGCTTTTTATTAAACTTTCATTAAAAAATGAATATAGGCTTTATATTTTTACTTTTTTAATATTTTTTTCACTTATGAAATGGCAACAGGCATTAAAAGATTATCAAAATTACCTGCGTATCGAGCGCGGTTTGTCTGAAAACACCATATTCAATTATTCATATGACATCAAAAAATTAATGGGTTGGCTTGACACCAATCAAATTCAGGTGTCACCTGTTCAAATTGACGAAAATCAGGTACAGGAATTTATCTACCAACTGGCAAAAAACGTCAATCCGCGTTCTCAGAGTAGAATTATCTCGGGTTTAAAAGGTTTTTTCAACTATCTGATTTTTGAAGATTACAGGAAAACCAATCCGCTGGAACTCATTGAATCACCCAAAACCGGGCGAAAGTTGCCCGATACTTTGTCACAACAAGAAATCAATGCCGTTATCCAAGCCATTGACTTAAGCACCCCTCAAGGCGAAAGAAACCGTGCGATGCTGGAAACACTTTACAGCTGCGGTTTGCGTGTTTCAGAGTTAACCCATTTAAAAATCTCTGATTTGTTTTTTGATGAAGGCTTTATTCAAGTTACCGGAAAAGGAAACAAACAACGTTTTGTACCTATCGCAAATGTAACCATGAAGTATATTTCGATTTATATTAACGAAATAAGGGCACATGAAAACATCGTAAAAGAGTTTCAAGATGTTCTTTTTTTAAACCGAAGGGGCAAAAAACTCACCCGTGCCATGATTTTTACCATCATAAAACAACTGGCAGAAAAAGCAGGAGTTAGAAAAACAATCAGTCCGCACACATTCAGGCACTCATTTGCAACCCACTTACTCGAAAACGGGGCAGATTTAAGAGCCATACAACAAATGCTGGGTCACGAAAGCATTACAACTACCGAAATTTATATGCACGTAGACAGAAAATACCTGAGTGATGTGCTGTTGAAGTACCACCCAAGAAAGTAGTTTTTAAAAACACTTATTTAAATGAAAACACAAAACTTTTCCCTATTTTCTTGAATAATTAGGCGA
>NZ_JCBCCK010000321.1:0-3274 GCF_059864935.1 Planktosalinus sp. | reverse complement strand
ATTGTTATAAGAGGTGGAAAATTCAGTTTTGAAATTGAAAAGAGCAAAGAATCTCAATTGGGTTTATTAAATTTTCGAAATCTCAATACCACTTTGATTTTTTTCCACGACACTAAAGACGTTGAAGGTAATTTTGATTTAAACAAGCTTTTCGATACCGATTTTAAGGGAGGGAAAGAAAATGACTTAATGCTTGAGCTGAAAGAAAAGCTGGAAAAATTTGATGCGCGAAAACGACAAAATCTTGAAGACATGCAGGAAGCCCAAAAGGCAATGTCAAATCAGGATATGGTTAGACTTCAAACTGAAGCAGCCGTTATTGCAAATGAAGAACAGGTATACAAAAAAGAGTTTATTGAAAAAAATGTAAACTCATTGCTTGCCATGATGATACTTAATGAAATGATTACCAAAAAAGAGGTCAACATCAGGGAAGTTGAAGCCTACCTTGAAAAAAGAGACCCAAAACTATCAGATAACGTTTTTATCAAACAAATTGAAACGAATTCAGCAAGACTCAGAATTCCTGATGTAGGCAACATAGCCCCTGAATTTTCAGGACCCGACCCTGACGGGAATATTATTTCGCTTAAAGACATAATGGGAAAAGTTACTTTAATCGACTTCTGGGCTTCCTGGTGCAGACCCTGCCGAATAGAAAACCCCAATATTGTGAGGGTTTACAACCAATACAAAGATCAGGGGTTTACCGTGATAAGTATATCTCTTGATAGAGAAGGACACCGCGCTCAATGGTTAAGAGCCATTGAAGACGATAAAATGCAAGACTGGCATCACATCTCCAGCTTGAAGTTTTGGCAGGAACCCATAGCCCAACAATATGGAGTTACTTCCATACCCAAAGCTTACCTTTTGGATGAAACCGGTAAAATAGTAGCCACAGAATTAAGAGGACCGGCACTGGGTCAAAAAGTGGGTGAACTTTTGAGAAACAATTAAAAAATAAAAAACCTGACCGCAAAGTCAGGTTTTTTCTATTTCAGTTCAAATACTACCTGAATCGTGGCTTTTACTTCCATTTCGCCCACAGCAAGCGTTTCTCCAACACCGTCAGCGCTAAAAGCCATGGCTTCTGCTCTGTATAATGGCATTGGCGGGGAATAACTTCCCTGTTCATTAATTTGAATGGCCTTGCCCACTGTCTGATTTAAAACCCCTGAATATTCAACTGCTTTTTCTTTGGCGTTGGAAACAGCTAGTTTTCGGGCTTCAGATTTTAATGTTTCGAGTTTTGAAGTGCCGAAAGAAATTCCGTCAATGCGGTTGATGCCTTTTGTCATCAATCCGGAAATCAAGCCATCATACTTCTTCAAATCCTTTAGAAGGACTGTTATGGTTTGTGTAGCCTGATAAGAATAGGTCTTGGTGTTGTAATCATATCGTTTGTTCAGAGTTACGTGCCGGGTTTGAACATCTTTGGATTCAACCCCGTTTTGTTTGATAAAATTCAACACATCATTCACGGCCCTGTCATTGATTGTTTTCAAAGCAATAGGGTCGTCGCCTGAATTTTCAACAGACATCCTGATGGTGACCTGATCGGGAATAATTTTTACGGTGCCTTCACCGGTAACGCTAACAATGGGTTGTAATTTTTCCTGAGCACTTACAAAAGTGACTGTCAAAATCAGGATTAAGGTTAAGATTTTTCTCATAATAAAAGTTTTTAGAATCAGTTTATCTTTTCAATAGCTGTGCCAAGTTATAGTTTACCCATTCGCTGCATAGCCAATAAAATAAGAATTGGAATGGCCAGTATTATGATAATCCACAACTGGGTTTCAAACAAGTGTGGTGCAAAAAACAGGGTAAGTACATAACCCGCTATGGCTCCACCAAAATGGGCATCGTGACCAATATTGCCTGATTGCTTCTTCATTCCGTAAATGGAATAAAACAGATAAGCTATCCCCACAAACCAGGCGGGTATGGCTATGGGAATAAAAAAGAAATACAAAGACATTTCGGGATAAAAAATAATGGCCGAATACAGCACGCCCATCACTCCCCCACTCGCACCCACTGCGTTGTAATTGGGGTTGTTTTTATGAAAATAATAGGAAAGAAAATTCCCTGCAATAAAGCTTAACACATAAATTATTAAAAAAGTTACCTGACCCAATGCTCTGATAACCACTTCAGCAAAAAAGTACAGTGTAATCATATTAAACAACAGATGCATAGTGTTCACGTGCAAAAATGCAGAAGAAAACATCCTGAAATAGTCGCCACGCCTGATGGCTGCCGTATTGAACTTGTATTTTTCAAAAAACAAATAATCATTAAACCCTCTCATTGAAATAATCACATTGGCCGCAATGATGATAATGGTAACTAAGCTGATATCTGCCATTTTTAACATTTAAAGTTCAATTTACGAAGTTAAGGAATTCATGCTACTCCAAAGGCACCGCAGCGTGCTGTTTTTTATTCCGCTTCCGAATTAAATAACCTTTATATTTGCAAAAAATTTACCTGATGCAATTTCTAGCATACCTGATTTTTTATCCACTACTTTGGTTGATTTCCAAACTTCCGTTTCGGTTGCTCTATGCGCTTTCTGACCTTATTTATGTCATCATCTACTACATCATAGGTTACCGAAAAAAAACGGTGAGGAGCAATATCGCGATGGCTCTTCCTCATCTTTCAGAAAAAGAACGGTTGACCATCGAAAAAAAATCTTACCGCCATTTGTGTGATATGTTTTTGGAAATGATAAAAACCATGTCCATTACTAGAAAGGAAATTGATGAACGATTTACTTTCAGCAATCTGGATGTTTATCTGGATTTGGAAAAAAAAGGCAAAAGTATCGCTGTGATGATTGCGCATTATGCCAGCTATGAATGGGTAATCTCTATGAACAGAATCATCACCTTTGAAGGCTTTGCTATTTATAAAAAAATCAGGAATCCCTATTTTGACAAAATGGTGAGGGACATCCGGTCAAAATTTCAGGCACATTTAATTACCACTAAAGAAACCTTTGATGTTATCCAAAAAAACACAACCGAAGGCCGCCTAAGTGTTTATGGTTTTGCCGGCGATCAATCGCCAAAATCAAATAAAGCATTTCATTGGGCAAAATTTATGGGCGTTCAAGTTCCGGTCCATACCGGTGCCGAGATGCTTGCCAAACGTTTTGATATGAACGTCATTTTTTTAAAAGTAAAAAAGGTCAAACGCGGGTTTTACCAAGCTACCTTTGAAGTACTTTCAGATGATGTCAGGTCAGTTCCTGATTATCAAA